>CAKZVG010000525.1 GCA_937921835.1 uncultured Bryobacteraceae bacterium
GAAAGCGCGGAAATCTATCGGCCGGGGGGGCGGTCCAGCAAGCGAAGGCTGTCAAAGTCTTCGATTTCCCGATGTACGCCCGCGCGAAGGAAAACGGCGGTGGGTCCCCACCAACTGTACAGCCCGGGCCGCAGATTCAGCCGCCAGCACTTCATCATCAACTGCCATTGCAGCGGAGTGAGCTGGCGGGTTTCCCTGACGCCCTGCTTGTTTTCCATGCGGGTGTCGCACAGCGGCGTGAAGATGGAAGGAACCAGAAACGCGAACAAGCCGCGGCGCTCGATTTCGTACACCAGGTCGAGGGTCTCCATGGTGTCCTCGTCGGTCTCGCCGGGATTGCCGATCATCAGCGTCAGCACCGGGAACCAGTTGTTGCGGTTCAGGATCGTCAAGCCATGGATGACCACGCTCGGCCACTCCTCGATCGGGAACGGGACCGCCTTGCCGGGCATGATGGAGCGCGCCATGCGCACCGATCCCGTCTCCAGGCCGATCAGCGGGCTGAGGATTTTCTTGCGCGGATGGGTGCTGAAGGCGGGGAGGTGGATGGGGCTCTTGTCGAGCAGCACTTCGGTCAGCTTCTCGATGAGCAGCGGGTCGACCACCGCCGGGGCAATGGTGGCGTGGCTGAGCACATGGTTTTCCAGTCCCGGCGCGCGGGCGATCTCCGTGTACAGGTCGAGCAGGGCTTCGCGGTTGGGGAAGTAGAACGGCACTCCGGTCCTCACCTGGCCCCAGATGAACATGTCCTCGGTGGCCAGCGAGATCTGCTTGTTGCCCTCGCGCAGGTTGGCCGCCACCGCCCGCATGATCTTGTCCTTGGGGACGTCGAGCTGCGGGTTGAGATCCGGCACGCAGAAGTGGCAGCGGCGGCCGCAGCCGGTGGTCATCTCCACCACGCCGAAGGTGGTGCGTTTTTCCGGAATGAGGAGGCTGTCCCGGTCTTTGGGATGCGCGGCTTCGAGCGTCCGGGGGATCTCTTCCCCCCGGACCGCCCGGCGGATCAGTTCCATCGTTTCGCCGGCCTCGGCGCGGCCGTCCACCACGCAGTCGATGCCCAGCTCCTCGAAGCTGCCGGTCTTGACAATCTGCCAGCCGCCCGAGCCGCCCACGATGACCTTGAAGCCCGCCCGGTGCGGGCTGGCCTTGATCCGCTCGAAGACCTCGCGGGCGTAGCGCGAGTTGATGGGCTCCTGCGAAGAGCCGAAGATCGAGGCGTAAACGCCGGCGGCGAACGTCACTCCCAGGGGATTGTGGGTCGACACCGCCACCAGCCGGGTGGCGGGTCCGATGAACTTGCCGACGTCGTCCGGGTAACAGGCGACGATATCCTCCGGCGGGTACTCCCGCAACAGCGCCGCTTCGAGCGTGCGCAGCCCGGCCGGCATGTACTTGGCCGAGCCGTCCGGGTTGTGTTCCACCCGCTTCCAGTTGGGGTACTTCGAGTTGAAAATACCTTCCAGCATCTTGGGCATGGACGCCACGCCCATCTGGATGAAAAAGCCGGCGTGATCGATCGTCTCTGTCAAAGGCGCTGTCAGCACAATTCGCTTGCCGCGGTCCGAGGTTGTCTGCATGATCTCCAGCCAGTCTATTAGCGCAAGTTTAGCAGAGCGGCGCCAGGCCGGCGTACACTGCGCCGCTGTGGCGCCGCCCGGAGGTGGCGGCGCGCCAGCGGAAACCGTTAAACTAAGTGACGAATCATGACTTTCGAGGAACTGGAAAGAGAGTACGTTACGCTCCGCCAGCAGGCTGAAGCTGTGCGGAGCTATCTTTGACGCGCCCGCCAAGCAAGCCCAACTCGCGAAACTCGAAGATCTGATGGCCGCGCCCGGCTTCTGGACTTCTCCCGAGAAGAGCCAGCAAGTCATGCAGGAGCGCAAGCGGCTGGAAGAAGCGCTCGGCAAGGAGCGTTTGCTGGCGCGCGCGACCTCGGACCTGGACACGCTGTTCGAACTGGGGCGGGAAGGCGAGGACGTCGCCGCCGAGATCGCCCGGGAGATGGAGGAGTTCTCGCGGCGCCTGTCGCAGATCGAAGACAGCATGCTGCTGGCGGGCGAAAACGACGCGCGCAGCGCCATTCTGACCATTCACCCCGGGGCCGGCGGTACCGAGAGCCAGGATTGGGCCGAAATGCTGCTGCGCCTGTTCCTGCGCTGGGCTGAACGCAAGAACTTCGAGAGCGTTGTCACGGACCGGCTGGAGGGCGAAGGCGCCGGAATCAAATCGGCCACCGTGGAGATCAACGGCGAGTACGCCTACGGGTTGCTGCAAAGCGAGGTCGGCGTGCACCGCCTGGTGCGGATCTCTCCTTTCGACTCGGCGGCGCGGCGGCACACCTCGTTCGCCTCGGTGTTCGTGTATCCGCAGATCGACGACGAGATCACCATCGATATCCGGCCCGAGGACCTGCGGGTGGACACCTTCCGCGCCAGCGGCGCCGGCGGCCAGCACGTCAACCGCACCGATTCGGCCATCCGCATGACCCATCTGCCGACGGGCATCGTGGTGCAGTGCCAGAACGAACGCTCCCAGCACAAGAACCGCGCCAGCGCTCTGAAACAGCTTCGCGCGCGCCTGTTCGAATTCGAGCTGGAAAAGAAGCGCGCCGAGGAGAAGAAGCTCGAGGACTCCAAGCTCGACATCAACTTCGGCAGCCAGATCCGAAGCTATGTGCTGGCGCCCTACCGGCTGGTGAAGGACCACCGCACGAAGCTCGCCGTCGGCGACGTCGATCGCGTGCTGGACGGCGACCTGGACGATTTCATCCACGCCTACCTGGTGTGGCGCAAGACCGGCAAGACGGCCGCCAGCGGCAAGGACGACCTGCCCGAGTGAGCCGCGCGGTCAGCGAAGAAGAACTGCAACGCGCCGCCGAATGCATCCGGGCGGGGAAACTGGTGGCGTTTCCCACCGAGACGGTCTACGGCCTGGGCGCGAACGCGCTCGACGCGGCCGCGGTGCAGCAGATCTTCCGCGTGAAAGGGCGTCCGTCCACCAGCCCGCTGATCGTGCACGTAGCCTCGCCGGAGGCGGCGCGCGAACTGGCGGCGGAGTGGCCTCCCGAGGCCGATGCGCTCTGCGCGCGTTTCTGGCCGGGTCCGTTGACTCTGGTGGTCGCGAAGAAGCCCGTGCTGCCGGAGGTCGTGACCGCGGGCTTGGGAACGGTGGGACTGCGCATGCCCGCGCACCCGGTGGCGCTTGAACTGCTGCGCCGCGCCGGGCTGCCGGTGGCCGCTCCCAGCGCCAACCGTTTCGGCGGGATCTCGCCGACCACGGCCGCGCACGTGCGCGCCTCGCTCGGCGATGCCGCCGCCGTGCTGCTGGATGCGGGTCCGGCGGCGCTGGGCATCGAGTCGGCGGTGCTGTCGCTGGCCGGAGGCCGCGCGGTTCTGCTGCGTCCCGGCATGATCGGACAGCCGGAGATCGAGGCGCTGATCGGCCCGGTCGGGCGCGCCGGGGAAGCCGCGGGTGCGCACCCGTCTCCGGGCATGCACCGGCGGCATTACAGTCCCGCCACGCGGCTGGTGCTGGTGGAGCCGGGCGCGGCGTTGCCCGCGGGCAGTGGCGCGCTGTTGTGGATCACACGCCCGCTAGGCGCCAGCAAGGAGGTGCGCATGCCGGACAACCCCGCGGACTACGCCGCCGCGCTCTACAGCGTGCTGCACGCGCTCGACGCCGAGGGCTGGGACTGGATCGCCGCCGAGCGGCCTCCGGAGTCCCCCGCCTGGGCCGCGCTGCTTGACCGCCTGCTCCGCGCGTCCGGACAGGGTTGAGAGCGGCCGGGCGCGCCGGGTGCGCAGGATGAGCCGGCGCCGCGCATCGTACAATGAGGGCTTGTCCCGCCCGTCTTCTTCCAAACCGTCTTTCCTGGCCCGGGCGCTGGGTTTCATCGAGCGCGGCGGGAACGCCCTGCCGCACCCGGCCACGTTGTTCGCTGTGCTTTCGGGCGCGCTGGTGCTGGCTTCCGCCGTGGCGGCGCAGTTCCACCTCGCCGTGACTCATCCGGGCACGGGGAAGCTGATCGAGCCCGTCAATCTGTTGAGCGTCGCCGGGCTGCACCGGATCCTCACCTCCCTGGTCACGAACTTCACGGGTTTCGCGCCGCTCGGCACGGTGCTGGTGGCGCTGCTGGGTATCGGCGTGGCCGAGAGCAGCGGACTGATCGGGGCCGCGCTGCGGCTGCTGGTGCTGGCGGCGCCGCGGCGGCTACTGACTTTCGCCATCGTATTCGCGGGTGTGTTGTCCAACGCCGCCAGCGAAATCGGCTACGTGCTGCTGGTGCCGCTGGCGGCGGTGATTTTCCTCTCCACCGGCCGCCATCCGCTGGCCGGGATGGCGGCGGGCTTCGCCGGCGTCTCGGGCGGCTATTCGGCCAACCTTCTGCTTGGCACGGTGGACCCGCTGCTGGCGGGATTGTCGCAGGAAGCGGCGCGCATCGTCGATCCCGCGTATCTTGTCAACCCGGCTTGCAACTACTACTTCATGTTCGTCTCGACGTTCTTCATCGCCATCGCCGGAACGCTGGTCACCGAGCGCGTGGTCGTGCCGCGCCTGGGCGCCTATCGCGGTGCCGAAGCAGCGCCGGAGATGACGGCGTTGACTGCCGCCGAGCGCCGCGGCCTGCGCTTCGCCGCGCTCGCCGCCGCCGGATTCGTCCTGCTGATCCTGTGGGGCACCGTGCCCGCGGACGGCTTTCTGCGTGACGCCCGCACGGGCGGATTGCTGCACTCGCCCTTTCTCTCCGGAATCGTGGCGCTGATCTTCTTCGGCGGCGTGAGCACCGGGATCGCATACGGCCTCGGCGCGGGAACGGTCCGCGGCGACGCGGACGTCGTGAATGGAATGGCCAAGTCCATGTCCACGCTGGGCAGTTACCTGGTGCTTGTGTTTTTCGCCGCGCAGTTCGTGGCGCTGTTCAACTGGACCAACCTGGGGCTGATCCTGGCGGTGAACGGCGCCGGCGCGCTGCGCGCTTCCGGCTTCGGCGGCATTCCGCTGATGGTGTCGTTCGTGCTGCTCACGGCGTTCGTCAACCTGTTCATGGGCAGCGCTTCCGCTAAGTGGGCCATCATGGCGCCGGTATTTGTTCCCATGTTCATGCTGCTTGGCTATTCGCCGGAACTGACGCAGGCGGCCTACCGCGTGGGCGATTCCATCACCAATATCATCTCGCCGATGATGTCCTATTTCGCGCTCATCGTGGCCTTCACCCAGAAGTACGAGCCGAAGGCGGGCATCGGCACCGTGATCGCCTCGATGCTGCCCTACACGCTGACGTTTCTCATTGTCTGGACGGTGTTACTGGGCGTGTGGCTGGGGCTCGAACTGCCTCTCGGTCCGGGAGCGGCGCTGAGTTACTCACCAAAGTAAGTCGCCGCGGGTGGAGAGTTTACAGTTGACCACCGCGGAGTCTTCAAACCGGCAGGCCGCCCCGGTAGTCAATGGCGGTATGACATACACCAAACTGGCCCGATTTCATCGGGTTTTCACATTCGCAACCATGCTGCTCGCGGCAGCCGCGCAACCGCTTCTGGGAGGAGATACGGTGTGCAGAGGCGCGTTGAGCGGCGGCCATGACAACGTATTGGTTCCGGAGGGGGCCAATTGTGTCCTCAGCAACGTCACGGTGGAAGGGAACGTCACCGTCAGGCCGTGGGGCGCGCTGACCATCGGACCCGGCACGTACATCCGCGGGAACGTGCAAAGCGACGAAGGCCGCTACGTCCGGATCGCCGGCGAGCGGGCGGTTGTCGACGGCGACGTGCAGATCAAGAAAGCCAGCGAATGGAGCGGTTACGAGCCTGGGACGCGAATTCGCGGGAACTTCCAGTACGAGGACAACCGGGGTGAGCTGCGGGCCTACGGAGGAATCGTCCGCGGTGACTTCCAGGTGTTCAAGAACACCGGCGGTGCAGTGACCGCGGGTAACACGATTCGCGAGAATCTCCAGTGCAAGGAGAACTTCCCCGCGCCCACCGGCGGCGGCAACCGCGTCGAGGGGAACAAGGAAGATCAGTGTTCCGGTTTGTAGTTGGCGGGCCGCGCTCCTAACGGGGCGCGGCCACTGAATTCAAGCCCGGCTTCAGCGGCAGCCGGTGTTTTCCTGAAACAAACTCGCCGCTCACGCCCGCGGGCAGCCGGACTTCTCCCGCGAGCCCCTCTCCCTTCCGCTCGAAGGATGCGGTCACTTCACCTCGCGGATGGGGAATTGAACCGGAGACGCGAGTCAGTTTCCCGAGGTGCGGTTCGATGCGCACGCGGCGGAAGCCGGGCGCCGCCGAATCGATCCCGAGGATGGTGCGGAAGACTTCGATGTTGGGGCTCGCTCCCCAGGCATGGCAATCCGAGCGCGTGGGATCGGCCTTCTCGGCCCAGGTGGTGAGTCCGCGCCCCAGCATGTCCCGCCACTGGCCGAGCCACTCCAGATAGTGTCCGCCCAAGCCCGCCTTGCGCGCGGCGGCATGCAGGTAATAGCGGAAGTAGATCGAGCATTGCGCGAGCGACTTATCGTCCAGCACGCGCGCCATCAAGTCGGGCGGGGCTTCGAGACCTGCCAGCACGGCCAGCGTGTTGGAGTGCTGCGAGAAGCTCTTCTTCGACGGCGTGTCGGCGAACATGCGCCGTTCCCCGTCGTAGTAGAGCGCGCGGACGGAGGCCGCCAGGGTCTTGGCCGCCGCCCGGTACTCGCCCGCCAGCGCTTTCGAGCCCAGCGACTCCTCCATGCCGGCCGCCCACTGGTAGGCCAGCATCAGTTGCAGGTCGAGCGGCGCCGAGGAGCCGTCTTCGTCCGAAGGCGGAACACCGTTCTTCCACTGCTCCACCCAGTCGACATAGTTCCACCATGGCAGGCGGCCGAGCGACGCGTTGGGCTTCTGCCGCGCGGCGAAGAAGGAGAGCACCGCGCGCGCGCCGGGCAGCATCGAGCGCACGAACGGCGCGTCGTCCTGGTACATCCAGTAGTCGTGCAACATGCCGATCCACCACAGGGAGAACGGCGGAATGTATTGCTGCAACTGGGAGGGCGCGCGGCTGTAGGTTGCGCCTTCGGCGGTGCGCGAGGAGTCGAGTTGCTCGATGGCGTTGCGCATCAGGCGGCCGTCGCCGCTCATGTAGAGTGACACCAGCGCCTGAATGCGGGTGTCGCCGGCGTACTGAAGCTGCTCGTAATAGGGGCAATCCATGTAGGATTCGTGCGCGCACAGCCGCGCCGTGCGCCAGCCCACGTCGAGCAGGCGGGCGATCTCTTCCGAGTCCGCCTCGAAGCGCGCCTTGCGCTCGAACGGGTAGCCGGCGAAACGCGCGCGCAGGTAGTCGATGGTGAGCGGCTCGTCGGCGGTTTCGACGGTAAGCTGGAGATAGCGCCAGGTGCGCCACCAGAGCGGTTCGAAGACCCGCCCCGCGCCGCCATCCGGCAGGAACTCGTCATAGTTGCCGTGGAACTCCTTGCCCTCGATTTCGCCGCGGTTCCCTTTGCCCTTGCGCCCGGGGAGAAAGAGGCTTTCCGCGTAAGCAAGGCGGACCTGCGCGCCCTTGCCGGCCGAGAGCGTGATTTCCGGATAACCGGTGGTGAGATAGCCCTGATCAAAGAGGACCTCGGCCTTGGTGTTGGCGGGGATGCGCATGGGGAAGGCCGCTTCGGCGACGCCCGCCGCCCGGCGCACGCCGGGCTGCGATTCGGGCTTCTCCTCCATCATCGGAATGGAGCGCGGCACCAGCATCCAGCGGCTGGGGCTGTCGCGCGAGTCGCGCGGCGCGGCGGCCGAGACAACGCGCGCGGCGTGCCAGGCGGAGTCGTCGAAGGCGAGCTGCTGCCAACCCCACGGGTAAGCGGCGCCGTTGACGCGGTCGCCGGGACCCACGACGTAGTATCCGCGCATATTGGCGGTGGTGAAGGGCAGCGGCGAGTAGGCCGGGTTGGCCAGGCACTTCCAGGGTTGCGCCCCGGTGTCCACGACGCGCTCGGCGGGGGTGTCGCCTTGCACCAGGAAGCCGGTCTGATGGGTGATCTGGGCCACCGGCGCGTGAACGCCGAAGTTCCATACCACGGCGGCGAGGAGGTTTTGCCCGGCGGTGAGCAGCGGCGCGATGTCCAGCGTCTCGTAACGCCAGTGATAGAGGTCTCCGCGGGCCGGACCCCAGGCGGCCCGGCGCCCGTTGACGAAAAGCCGGTAGCGCTGATCGGCCGAGACGTGGATGACAAACCGCTCCGGCTTGGCCTTCAGTTCAAAGGTCCGCCGGAAATGGTACACGCCGTAATCGAAAGGCGCGGCGCCCGGGGGCGCGATCCAACTGGCCGGCCAGCGCGCGGAAAGCAGTTCGGAACCGGCGCCCGCGGCGGCGGCCAGCAGTCCCGTAAGGAGAACGACCGAGACGGTGGATTTCATGGCGGAACCATTCTCCATGATCCTACAGCAACCCGGAATTGCCGGTGGGCTAGACTGGGAATTGCCGCCCGGGTGGCGAAACCGGCAGACGCATCGGACTTAAAATCCGATGTCCCGCAAGGGACGTGTGGGTTCGAGTCCCACCCCGGGCACCAGCGGCAGGTTTCTCGCGTGGGATGCGCGCGGCGCGCCGGCCGCCGGATAGGCGGCGGCTTACGGCTCCCGCCGCTTGTACGGAAAACTCTTCCAGTCCTGTCCCGCGATGCCGTTCAGGTCCCAGACCACGGCGCCCTTGCGCACGGTGAGTTCAGCCACGATGCGGCGCTTGCCGGCCAGGCGCGCGCCGGCGGCGTCCAGGAAGCCGAAGCTGCCCTGTTCGACCCGCAGCAGCGCGATATCGGCCTCGGCGCCCGCGTCCAGGTGGCCGAGTTCGGGACGCCGGATGGCGCGCGCCGGGTTCCAGGTGGACTGCCGGATCACCTCTTCGAGCGGCACCCCCAGGTTGAGCAGTTTCGACATGATGTTGGGCATGTCCTTCATGCCCGCGTTCATGGAGCCCGTGTGCAGGTCGGTGGAGATGGAATCCGGGTAAAACCGGGCTTCGAGCGCGGGCACGGCGATGTTCCAATAAAAACTGCCGCCGCCATGGCCGACGTCGAAGAGGATGCCGCGCTTGCGGCCGTCCAGCATGGCCGGGTTCAGCTTGCCGTCCACCACCTCGTCGCGATGTCCGGCGTAGCAGTGGGTGTAGATGTCGCCCGGGCGCAGTTTGCCGCGCAGCAGGTTCCCGAGATTGCGCTCGCCCTTCACGTAGCCGAAGTCCACCATGACGGGCAGGCCGAGTTCGCTCCCCGCCTTGACTGCGTGGTCGATGTCGGGCCAGCCGTCGCCGCGGAAGTGCGCCACCTTGAACCCGACGATGACGTCCGGATGCTGGCGGGCCATCTTCACCGCTTCGGCGGCGCTCATGTTGGCCGGGTCGCTTTCGTTCTCCAGCCCCATGCCGCCGCCCACAACGTTCAGGAATGCCAGCACGCGGGTGCGGAAGCGGTCGATAATGCGCTGGCGGAAATCCGGAAAGTTGCGCCAGCCGGCGGTGCCCGCGTCGACCATGGTGGTCACGCCGGTGCGGAAGGAGAAGGCGTCCGGATACACGCTGCTGTCGCCGGTGAGCACGCGGGCGAGCCCGGTGCCGGCGTAGACATGGACGTGGATGTCGACGATCCCGGGCGTGACGTAAAGCCCGGCGGCGTGCACGGTCTTCTTCGCCTGCGAGGCGGGGATGTCCGGCGCCAGGCGCGCAATCCTGCCGTCCGCGACCGCGACGTCCATCACCCGGCTGAGGTTGTTTTTGGGATCGATGACGTGCCCGCCCTTGATCAGCAGGTCGTAGGCCGGCTGGGCGCCGAGCGTCCCGGCCAGAGCCAGCAGCGGGAACCAGCGACAGCTCCGCATGGAAGCACCTCCCGCGTCGATGATAGCCCAACCCGCGGCCGCCCGTATGATAGAAAAGAGGAACACTATGACTCGCAGGCATTTTCACGCCGCCGCCAGCGCCGCCGTCCTGCCCGCGCCCGCGATGCTGCTCGCGCAGGCGCCGCCCGAGCGCCGCCGCTTGAGTTCGCAGTGGGCGCTCGACAAACTCGCCGCCGCGCTAATCCCGCGCGCCCAGTGGAAGCCGTTCCCGGCGGCAGCGGAGCGCGCCGGATGGGAGGCGCTGCCGGAAGATCTGCGCCGCGAATTGATCGCGGCGGGCGAGAAGATTCCGCCCGCCGACTGGCCGGTGCTGCCCGCGACGCTGTTTCTGGAGTACGCGCGCATCGGCAACCGCTCCAACTACGAACGCGTCCGGAACGTGCGGCGCGAGCGGCTGGCCGCGCTGGTGCTCGCCGAGTGCGCCGAAGGGCGGGGCCGCTTTCTGGACGGCATCGCCAACGGCGTGTGGCTGACCTGCGAGGAGACCTTCTGGGGAGTGCCCGCGCACCTCGGGCCGCAGAAGGCGGGCAACGGACTGCCGGACATCAACGATCCGGTGGTGGATCTGTTCGCCGCCGAAACCTCGGCCCTGCTGGCCTGGACGGATTATTTGGCCGGGCCGCAACTCGAGAAGGTCCACAAGCTGATCCGCCCGCGCATCGCCCACGAAATCGAACGGCGCATCCTGAAGCCGTGCCTGGAACGCGACGACTGGGGCTGGATGGGCTTCCATGGCACCCGCGCGGTGAACAACTGGAATCCCTGGATCAATTCCAACTGGCTGGCCTCGGCGCTGCTCATGGAGAAGGACGCCGCGCGCCGCGCCGCCGCGGTCCACAAGATCCTGCGTAGCCTGGACCGCTTCCTGGACGGTTACCACGACGACGGAGGCTGCGACGAAGGACCGGGTTACTGGGGCCGCGCGGGCGCCTCGCTGTTCGACAGCCTCGAGCTGCTGCATTCAGCCAGCGCGGGCCGCGTCGACTTCTATTCGATGCCACTGGTGGCAGAAATCGGGCGCTACATCTATCGCGCGCACATCGCCGGCGACTGGTACACGAACTTCGCCGACGCTTCGGCGCGGGTGCGGCCGGCGGGCGACCTGATCTACCGCTACGGCAAACGCGTCGGCGACGAGAAGATGCGCCTGCTCGGCGCCTGGGCGGCCTTCAGCCGCGGCGAAGGCCATCGCGGGACCGAAAGCATCGGGCGCGCGCTCCCGGCGCTGTTCAATTTCGCGGAACTGCGCCAGGCGCCGCGCCGCCAGCCGCTGGTGCGCGACGTGTGGCTGCCCGGCATCCAGGTGATGGCCGCGCGCCGCCAGGAAGGCTCGGCCGAAGGACTGTATCTCGCCGCGCAAGGCGGGCACAACGCCGAAAGCCACAATCACAACGACGTGGGCAACTTCCTGGTGTATGCCGACGGGCGTCCGGCGATCATCGACGTGGGCGTGGAGACCTATTCGGCCAAGACCTTCAGTTCGCGCCGCTACGAGATCTGGACCATGCAGTCGGCCTATCACAACCTGCCCACCGTCGGCGGCGTGATGCAGGCGGCCGGGCGTGAGTTCGAAGCCCGCGACGTGGCTTACCAGGCGGGCGGCGCGGCGGCTGAGTTCAGCCTGGACATTGCGGCCGCCTATCCGCCGGAAGCGAACCTTGCCTCCTGGCGGCGGATGCTGCGGCTCGACCGCGCCCGCAACGAAGTGACGGTGGAGGACCGCTACTCGCTCAAGAAACCGGCCGGCGAGATCACGCTGACGCTGATGACGCCCTGCCCGGTGAGGACCGGCGCGGGAGAACTGACGCTCGAAGACGCCGGCTTCCGTTCGGGCGCGGTCAGAATCCGCTTCGACCGGAACGCGCTGTCAGCTAGGGTGGAGGAAATCCCCATCGAGGACGCACTCCTGAAGGCGGTTTGGGGCGAGCGGATCCGCCGCATTCTGCTGCTGGCCTCCGCGCCGCCGGCCAGCGGCGTTTTCACGGTGCGGTTCGCGCAAGCATAAGAAGGGTGGAATTCATGGAACGCAGACAATTCCTGAAGAACGCGGCCAGTGGCATCGCCGCCGCTCCGGCGGTGCTGGCGCAACGCAAGCCGGGAGAAACCATCGGCGTGGCGGTGATCGGCGTGGGCACGCGCGGGCACTACCTGATGCAGGAGTTCCAGAAAATTCCCGGGGTCGAGATCCGCGTCATCTGCGATCTCTACGACGGCAACCTGGCCCGGGCGCGCAAGAACTGCGTGAACGATCGCGCCCGGACCACCAAACAGTGGGAAACCGCCGCCACCGCGCCCGACGTCGACGCGGTGGTGATCGCCACCCCGGATTTCTGGCACGCGGCGATGACCATCCGGGCGGCCGAGGCCAAGAAGGACGTCTATGTCGAAAAGGGCTGGTGCCTGAATCTGGCCGAGGCCAAGGCCATGCGCAAAGCGGTCAAGGACAACCGCATCGTCATGCAGCTTGGCCACAACTACAACAGCGAGCCCACCTTCCATAAGGCGCGCGAGATCTTCCGCTCCGGGCAGCTCGGCAAGACCCCGGTGATCCGCCTCTACATCGACCGCACCCGTGCCTGGCCGGAATGGCAGTTCTTCCAGGACTACCACATCACCGAGATGCCCAAGGACGCCAGTCCGGCCACCATCGACTGGGAACGCTTCGCCGCCGGAGCCGCCAACCGCCAGCGTCCCTTTGACGCCGAGCGGTTCTTCCTGTGGCGCAAGTGGTGGGAGTACGGCAACGGCATCGCGGGCGACCTGATGAGCCACCTCTGGGACGGCGCCAACTTCGTCGCGGGCATGGGAATTCCGGAAACCGCCGTCACTCAGGGAGGGGTTTACTTCTGGAAGGACGGGCGCGACGTGCCCGACGTCTGGCACGTGATCTTCGACCATCCCAAACAGGAGCTCGCCGTCACCTTTAACTGCACTTTCAACAACCGCCACTACGGCGAGGTTGCGCAGTTCCTCGGGCGCGACGCGACGCTCGAAGTCTCGCCGGTCTTCTGCCGCACCTTCGCCGCCGAGTGGAAGCCGGAATTCGCCGAGCGGCTGAAACAGGCGCAGGCGCTGGCGCGGCAGGTGAACATGCAGCCCTGGGATTTCGGCGTGCCTCCCGAGTACTCGATGAAGCGGGGCGAACTCCAGGTCAGCTCGCACTGGCAGGACTTCATCGACTGCGTGCGCAGCCGCGCGCTGCCGCGCTGCGGCGTCGACCGGGCTTTCGAGGAGGCGGCCACGGTGTTCCTCTCCGTGGAGGCCTACAAGCGCCAGGCCAAAGTCCGCTGGGACGCGGCGCGCGAAGAAATTCTCACGATGTAACTCATCGCTGGAGCACCCGATTGGAACGGGAATACTACCTCGATCTGGCCGCCCGCGGCCTTCGTTTTCCGATTGG
>CAKZVG010000526.1 GCA_937921835.1 uncultured Bryobacteraceae bacterium
ACCCCCGCAGCGCGTCGTGGACCTGCCGGGCGGCCTGCGCTTCCGCCGCCGTCATGGTGACCTCGGCGCTAAGCCCCGCCCCCAGCTTCGCCCACGCCGTTCCTCCATTGACGCTCCGGAACAGGCGCGCCAGATTGCCAAGGTTGCCGGCCGGCGGCGCCGGCAGCGGCGCCCCCTCGAGTCCGGCGATCGACACCGCCCAGGCATGGCTGTCCGCGGGCAAGGTCTTCATCTTCTCCAGAATCGCCGCCGGAATGCCCGCCGAACTCCCGCGCCCGTCGATCACGCTTTCCACCGCCGCCGCCGGTCCCGCCGCCGCGGTGCTCGAATTCAGGAACGCCACGCTTGCGCGCTCGTCCCCGATCAACGTGTAGCCCTTATACATCCGGCGCGGCGCGCCTTCCCGCAGACGCGGCTCCAGTCCGCCGGTGGGCGAGAACTTCCCCCGCGCCAGCAACAGCGGATACTTGCCCGTGTAGGCGGCCAGCACTTCCCAAACCCCGGTCACGGGATGGAATCCGGCCTCGCGGGCGAACGCATCCAGCCGCTCGAAGGAGCGCTCCGCCAGCAGCTTTCGGTAGACCTCGGTCTGGCGGATCTTGTCCATCCGGAAGCCGGCCAGCAACAGCGTGTCCGCCGGCGCCAGCGACGCCAGCGCGGGATCGGCGCGCACCCCGGCCGGCGGCGCCGTCCGGCAGCCGCCCAGCAACAGCCCCAGCACCAGGCTCGCCAGCAGGCGCGTCGTCCATCCCAGGCGCATTCAGAAATCCCTCCTGCTGAAAATGTAGATCGCCGAACCGAGCGCCAGCGCCGCGAAAATCGCCGACGACCAGACCGGCATCAGGCTCTCCACCGGCCGGTCCCGCACGATGCTCAGCGTCATCCGCGCCAGATCGTAGATCTTCGGCAGCACGTAATAAAGACCTCGCCAGAGCGCGCGCGCCTCCTCCGAGGACAGCAGCTTCTCGGCGATCCGCGTCTGCGCCAGAATCGGGCTGATCACCATCAGCGCCAGCGTCACCATGGTGGCCAGCGCGGAGCTTTCAAACACCACCCCGATCCAGATCACCACCGTGAGCAGGACGGCGAAGATGAAGATGGTGGTGGCAATGGTCCACAGAAATTGAGTTCGCCATACGCCGGTCTTCCAGCCGAACACCAGCCACACTCCGGCCACCAGGTAGCAGGTGTTCAGCGAAATCACCAGCAGGTTGCCCAGGTAGCGCCCGGCCACGATCTGCCAGCGCCGCACCGGTTTGGAGAGCAGCAGCGAAATCCGCCCCGGCTCGAGCACGCTCGGGATCAGTCCCGAGGAGGCGAAGACCGCCAGCGCCATCCCCCAACTGTAGAGAAACGTCGCCACCGCGGCATGCACTTGGATGACGAAGGTGTTGACGTCGCGCCCGCGCACCAGCGATTGCCCGAACAGGCTCACCGTGGCGATGGCGCCCTCGACCACGTCGATGCGCAGCAGCAGCAGGAAAAAGCCGATCATGGCCGTCGAAAGCGCGAACAGCCCCCAGAAGATCCAGTTGGAGATGGCTTCGCGAAAGGTATCGGCGGCGAGAACGGCGGCGGTCTTAGCCATGGACGGTTTTGACAAAGACCTCCTCCAGGGTGTTCCCCGCCGGCCGCACGGAATCGATCGGGCAGCCGGCGGCGCGCAGCCGGTCGATGGCCGCGTTGGCCTCTTCGCGGGTGGAGAACGAAAACGCCTCCAGCCCGCCGTTCGCTTCCCAGCTCGCGGCCCGGGCGCGCAGCTCCGGCACGAGATCCGCGGGCACGCCCGCCGCCGCCACCCGGTAGCCGTTGGCCGCCGTCAGTTCCTTCACCGCCCCGCTCAGAGCGATCCGCCCGCGGTCCAGAATCGCCACCTCGCGGCAGAACAGCTCGACCTCCATCAGCAGGTGCGAGTTGATAAAGATGGTCACGCCCCGCGACTCCAGCGCCCGCAGAATCTCGCGGATCCGGATCCGCCCCACCGGGTCGACTCCGTCGGAAGGTTCGTCCAGGATCAGCAGTTCCGGCGAATGAATCAGCGCCTGCGCCAGCCCGAGGCGCTGCAACATGCCCTTGGAGTACTTGCCCAGCCGCGCGCCGCCCCAGCGCTCCAACCCCACGCGCTCGAGCAGCTCCGGAATGAGACGCCTGCGCTCGCGCCGCCCGACGCCCGACAGCGCGGCGTAGAAGTCCAGCATCCCGCTGCCGGTGAAGTAAGTGGGGAAGCGGTGGTTCTCGGGCAGATACCCCACCGGGCGCCGCGCCTCCGGCAGGCGGGCGTCGCGCCCGAACAGACGCGCCCGGCCGCCCGTGGGATGAACCGCCGACAACAGCATCTTGACGAAGGTGGTTTTCCCCGCCCCGTTCGGCCCCAGCAGACCGAACGACGTCCCGCGCGCCACCCGCAGCGACACCCCGTCCACCGCCACGATTTCGCGCCGCCGGAGCGCTGTGCGGTAGACCTTGCTGAGATCCTCGGTCTCGATGGCGAAGTCGGCGCTCATGCGCGCGGCACCGGCCTTACTGCTCCTTCACGCTGACTTCGCGGAAGTACACCACGCTCTTGGCGTCATGATTCTGCAAGCCGATGTAACCGGAATCCGGCCGCGGCCCGCGCACCGGTTCGAACCAGAGCTTGCGCTCGGGAACCGCCTGCGACGGGTCGAATTCGTTCACCTTCACGCCGTTGAGATACACGATGGTTACCGGGCCCCGCAGCACGATGTCCATCGTGTTCCATTCCCCGTGCGGCTTCTGCGCCCGGCTGGCGGCCTTGCTCAACGAGTAGATCGCGCCTGTGGCGTGCCAGTCGTCGGCGGCCGCGTCGATCTGCACCTCGTAGCCGTTATGCACCGCGTACCACGGGTCCGTCGGGATCTCTTCGAGCCGGATGAACACGCCCGAATTCCCGTGTTCGGAGACCGTCTTGTACACCACGCGCAGGGTCGTGTCGCCGAACTTCTCGCCGGTATAGACGAGCAGACCCATCCCTCCGTCGGTCTTCAGCGCGCCGTTCTCGACGGTAAACCTCCCCGGGCCGACCATCTTCCAGCCGGTCAGGTCCTGGCCGTTGAATAGTTGCCGCCATCCGCCGTCCCGCGGCGAACAACCCGCCGCCAGCAGCGCCAGGATCAGGATCGCCCGTGTCAGCACCTTTTCATTCTACTATCCGCCCCCGGCGGCGGCGCTCATGCCCTGCAAACGCTGCAACAGGCTGTCCACCTCTTCGAGGCGCTGGCGCAGCGCGTCGCGGAAGGCGTGCGTGCGCGTGTGCCGGATTTCCACCGGCAGGTGAACGCGTTCGTGCTCGAGAAGTTCGATCACCAGCGCCCACTCCGCCGCCGACAGGACAGGTTGCCCGGTCATGTTGGCGCTCATGATGCTTACCTCCCGGCTTTACTCTATCACCGCCTTGGCACGCGGTCCAGGGTTCCAACCCGGAGCCCAGCGGCGGTCTCAAACCGGGGCAGCCCCCTCTATCCGCCGCCCAGCACTTCGCGGACTTTTTCGGCCAACTGGCGCGGGCTGAAAGGCTTCTGGAGCAGCGCCACCCCCTCTTCGAGAATCCCGTGCCGGGCCACGATGGAGTCGCTGTAGCCCGACATGAACAGCACCTTGATCCCCGGCCGCACCTGCCTCAAGCGGGCCGCCAGTTCACGCCCGCTGACCCTCGGCATCACCACATCGGTCAGCAACAGCGCCACCGCCTCGCCGCCCCCGCAGATCTTGAGAGCGGCATCGGCGTCCGCCGCCGTCAGCACCCGGTAGCCGTACTCGAGCAGCGCTGCTTCCGTGTAGCTCCGCACCTCTTCCTGGTCTTCGACCACCAGCACCGTCTCCGTCCCGCCCAGTTCCGGAAGGCGCTCCGCCGGTTGGGACTCGCCTTCCGTGGCCGCCTCTTCCGCCCGCGGCAGGTGGACCCGGAACGTGCTGCCGTGTCCCAACTCGCTGTACACCGTGATCCAGCCCCCGCTCTGCTTGACGATCCCGTGCACCATCGCCAGCCCGAGCCCCGTTCCCTTGCCCGTTTCCTTGGTGGTGAAGAACGGCTCGAAAATGTGCGCGCGCGTCGCTTCGCTCATCCCCGCGCCGGTATCGGAAACGGCCAGCACCACGAACTGCCCGGCCCGGGCTTCCGGATTGCCCCCCAGACCGCTCTCGCCGTAAGTGGCCTCGGCCGTTTCGAGGGTCAGCTTTCCGCCCTCCGGCATGGCGTCCCGGGCGTTCACCACCAAGTTCATGATGACCTGTTCGATCTGGTGCGGATCGGCCATGACGGCATCCCGGACCGCGTTCAGAACCAGCCGCACCTCGATGTCCTCGCCCA
>CAKZVG010000527.1 GCA_937921835.1 uncultured Bryobacteraceae bacterium
CGTCAGTTGGGTCCTGGGCGAGCAATCGGCCAAGAGCCTGCGCGGCACCCGCATGGAAGATGTGATCTTCGCCGGCACCCGGGAGCGCAAGCCGCTGGGCATGGCGGCGGTCACGTTGACCCTGGTCGATCCGCTCTACCACGCGGAACCGGCCGGGAACGGCAGCGGGTCCCCCATAGAGCTTTCCCCGGGTTCCAACGGCCACGCCAACGGACGCTCAAAAGACCACAAACCGCAGGAGATCACCGTGACTCGCCGGCTCTTCCGTTCCGGCGAGAGCGAGTACCTTGTCAACGGAAAACAGGCCCGGCTGCGCGACATTCAGGACCTGTTCATGGGCACCGGGCTCGGTCCCGAGTGCTACGCCATCATCGAGCAGGGGCGTATCGGGCAGATCCTCAGTTCCAAGCCGCAGGACCGCCGTTCGGTCATCGAAGAAGCGGCCGGCATCACCCGCTTCAAGTCCCGGCGGCGGCTGGCCGAAGCGAAGCTGGAGGGAGCGCGTCAGAACCTGAGCCGGGTCTTCGACATCCTCGAGGAAGTCGGGCGCCAGGTGAATTCCCTCAAACGGCAGGCGTCCAAAGCACGCCGCTATGAGGAACTCAAGTCCGAGATGCTCGGGCACCTGCGGCGCGCGCTGACCGGGCGTTTCCGGCTGCTCGAACGCGAAGCCGCCAAGACGGCCATCGATCTCAACCTGGCCAGCAGCGAGTTTCAGAGCCTCACCGCCGCCGTGGCCACCCGCGAGCAGGAGCAGGCTGCGCTCCAGGAGCGCTGCTTCGAAACCGAGAACCAGCTTACGGCCGCGCGCGCCGCGCTGGCCGAGATGCGGGTGGATGCCGAGCGCACCCGGGGGCGCCTGGAGTCCCAGGCCAGGCAAATCGGCGCCATCGAACAGCGGCTTGCGCAGGGCGAAACCGAAGCGCAGGAAATCGAGCGCCGCCTGGATGTCCTGACGCGGGAATTCGAATCCGCTGCCCGGCTCATCGAGGAACTGGACGCCCAAGCCGCCGGCGCGCGCCAGAGCCTCTCCGTCAAGAGCCAGGAGCGCGACCGGCTGCAAACCAGCCTGCACGGCCGCGAGCAGGCCATGGAAGCGGCCCGCAAGCAGGTGTTGCGGCTGCTCGGCGAGGCTTCGAACCTGAAAAACCAGCTCGCCAAGACGGACGAGTATCTGGCGGGCATCGGCCGCGACACCTCCCGCATCCGGCGCGAGGAAGAGGGCGCCGAAGCCGAACGGCAGCGCCTTGCGGGGCTGCGCGACGAACTCGCGGTGCGGGTCGAGGAGCGCCGCCAGGAACTCGAGGCGCTCACCGGCCAGCGCCGCGCGGTCGAGGAAGACCTCACCTCCCGCAAGTCGCGCGCCGCGGAAACCCGGCGCAAGCTGGACGAACTGCGCGGCGAGTTCTCGCGCCTGAAGGCCCGCCGCGATTCGCTCGAGGAAATCCTCTCCCACCGCGCCTACACCACCGAGAGCGTCAAGCGCCTTTTCACGGCCATCCAGCGCGGCCAGGCCGGCGGACTGAAGCCGCTCGGCGTGCTGGCCGACTTCGTCGAAGTGGATCCGGCCTACGAAAAGGCGGCCGAGGAGTTCTTGCACGACGAACTCGAATACGTGGTGGTCGAAAACTGGGAAGAGGCCGAGCGCGGCGTGGGACTGATGCGAGGGAACCTGGACGGCCGCGCCACATTTCTGATTCACCCCGAACCGGGCGCCGAATTCCCCGGCCAGCGCCCGCAGGAGCCGGCCATCGGTCCGGAAACGGGCATCGCCGGCCGCCTGCGCGACGTGCTGCGGCTCACCAACGGTCTCACCCAGGCTCCCGCGGACCTGCTGCCGCGTCTGGCGCGCTGCTTCCTGGCCGAAAACCGTGCGTCGGCCCAGCGGCTCGCGCTTCAGTATCCCGACGTCTATTTCCTGCTCCCCGACGGCGTGTGCTACCACGGGCATGCGGTGAGCGGCGGGAAGAAGACCGGCAGCGGTCCGCTGGCCCTCAAGCGCGAACTGCGCGAACTCACCGTGCAGGTGGAAAGCCGGCGGAAGGAGATGGAGAGCACCGCCGCGCTGCTCGAAGAACTCGAACGCGGCATCCTGGTTCTGGCCGAGGAGCTCGAACGCATCCGCGGCGCGCAACAGGCGCGGGAGAAGGAAGCGGTGGCGCTCGACCACGAGATGCGGAAGCTCAGCGAGGAGCTGAACCGCGCCGCTTCGCGGCTGACCGTGGCGCGCGCCGAACTCGAACGGCTGCGCAAGGAAGCCGCGCGCGCCGCAGAACAGCGCGAGGCCGGCCGCAAGGCCATCGAGGAAAAAGACTCCGCCCGCGCGGAACAGGAGCGCGAGCTCGAGGCCGCGCGGAAGGAGTTGGAATCGCTCCAGTCCCAGGCCGGGCGGGCGGCCGAGGAACACGCCGTGCTGCGCGCCGCGCTGGCGGGCATGGAGGAGCGGCAGCGCTCGGCGCGCGCCGCGCAGGCGCGGCTGCATTCCGAGATCGCGGATCTCAACCGGCGCCGCCAGGACTTCGCCGCCGAGATGGAGCGGCTGGGAGTCGAGCGCGCCCGTCTGCTGGCCGACAACCTCGAACTCGACGCGCGCGCCGCGGTGCTGGCGGCATCGATCGCCCAGGCCGAAGCGGCCGCCGCCGAGTTGGCCGGCCGGGAGCAGCGCGAGCGCGCCGCGCTGGCGGCGATCGAGGAGGGGTTGCGGGCGCAGCGCGCCGAAATGCAGGCCGCGCAGGAGCGGCGGTCGCATATCGAAGTGGATCTGGTGAAGCTTCAGGCCGAACTCAAGTTCCTGCACGAGACCTGCCAGAAGGAGATGAACTGCGCGCTCGAGCAACTCGCCCAGGGCGAGGAAACGGTCCTCGACGGCGACGCGCTCGCGGAGGCGGAAGCGCGCTACCAGGAGGTGCGCGGGCGGATTGAGGCGTTGGGACCGGTGAACCCCCAGGCGCTTGAGGAACACCAGGAGGCCCAGCAGCGCTACGACTTCCTGAACGCCCAGCGCCAGGACCTGATCGATTCCATCCGCGACACCGAAAAAGCCATCCAGGAGATCGACGCCGAATCGCGGCGCCGCTTCAGCGAGGCTTTCGAGGCCATCAACCGCCACTTCCGCGAGATGTTCGAGACGCTGTTCGGCGGCGGGAGCGGCGAGATGCGGCTCACCGACGAAACCAACGTCAATGAGTCGGGCATCGACATCGTGGCGCAGCCGCCGGGCAAGAAGCTCCAGAACGTGCTGCTGTTGTCGGGCGGCGAAAAAGCGCTCACGGCCATCGCGCTGCTGATGGCGACCTTCCGCTACCAGCCCAGCCCGTTCTGCATCCTGGACGAGGTGGACGCGCCGCTCGATGAGCCCAACATCCAGCGCCTGCTCCAGCTTCTCAAGAGGATGAGCACGCAGACCCAGTTCATCGTCATCACCCACGCCAAGCGCACCATGGAGGCGGCGCAGGTGCTCTATGGCGTCACCATGCAGGAGCCGGGCGTCTCCAAACTGGTATCGGTGAAGTTCAACCCCCCGCCCCAGCCGCCGCCGCTGCTCGAAGCCCAGGCGGCCATGGCGAACTAGCTCCGCAAGCCCTCACCGGAAATCGTGTGAAGCCGGGGCGGCGGCGAGCGCTTCGAGCGCCTCGATCCTGGCTGCGCGCACGTTGGCCACGTTGCCGGTGTTTTGCAAAATCCCTTCCACCAGCAGGAAGGACGCGTCGAGGAACAGGCGCCGGTTGGCGTCGTAAAGGCGCGGCTCGACGATCACGTTGGCGATGCCGGTTTCGTCTTCCAGGCTGAGGAAGAGGAAGCCGTGGGCGGTGCCGGGGCGCTGGCGGCAGATCACCAGGCCGGCCACGCGCACCGGGACACCGTGGCGCAGGCGCGGCAGATCGGCGGCGCGCCTGACCTTGCGCCGGTCCAGTTCGCCGCGGCGGTAGGCCATGGGGTGGCGGCCGAGGGTGACGCCGGTTCCGGCGTAGTCGCTCAGCAGGCGCTCGGCGGGGTTCATGGGGTCCAGTGGCGCGGCGGCGTCCCGCTCGGGCAGTCCTTCAAGCAGCGGACCCGCCGGGCGCGCGGCGCGGCCCGCGTTCCAGAGCGCGTGGCGGCGGTGGGTGTTTTCAAGCGGATTGAGCGCGCCCACCGCGGCCAGCCGCGCCAGTTCGTCCTTGCGCAATGCGGGCACGCGCCGCGCAAGATCCGCGATGTCCGCGAAGGGCGCGCGGGCGCGCTCGCGCACGATGGCTTCGGCCGCCGCCTGCCGCAAGCCGCGCACATAGCGCAGCCCGAGGCGCAGCGCGAAACCGCCGGCGGATCGCGCGTCCGCCTCCAGCGTGCAGTTCCACTCCGAGCGCGCCACGTCCGCCGGCAGCACGCGCAAGCCGTGGCGCTGGGCGTCCT
>CAKZVG010000528.1 GCA_937921835.1 uncultured Bryobacteraceae bacterium
CGCGGCCGCTGCTGCTGCTGACGCCGCATCTGGGCAGCTTCGAGGCCTCGGCGCAGTATTACGCCACGCATCCGCTGGCGGCCAGCCGGCCGATGACGGTGTTGTTCCGCCCGCCGCGCAAGGAAGCGCTGCGCGCGCTGATCGGCAGCCGCGCCCGGCCGGGCCTGCTGCTCGCGCCCGCCGACATGCGCGGCGTGCGCATGCTGATGCGGGCGCTGAAAGGCGGCCACACGGCAGGCATCCTGCCCGATCAGGTGCCATCCTGGGGCGAAGGCACCTGGGCCGGGTTCTTCGGCCGCCCCGCCTACACGATGACGCTGCCGGCGCGGCTGGCCAAGGCAACCGGCGCGCGCATCGTCTTCGCGCTGTGCGAGCGGTTGCCGCGCGGGCGCGGCTACCTGCTGCGGCTGGCGCCGTTCGCCGACGCGCTGACCCATGACATCGAGCACGACACGCAACGGCTGAACGCAGCGCTGGAGGCTCTGATCCGGCAGTGCCCCGAGCAGTACCTGTGGGGCTACAACCGCTACAAGGCCCCGGCCGGCACGTCTTCGCCCGATGCGGTGGAGGCTGCGCGGTGACGGAATTCTTCGCCCGGCTGTGGATCGCGCTGATCGTGACCACCGCCGGCTGGTCCGTGTCGGCACGCGCCCGGCTGGCCAACGTGCTCGGCGGCCTGCTGTGGCTGCTCGTCCTTCCGCGCCGGCGCATCACCCTCATCAACCTGCGCGCCTGCTTCCCGGGGATGCCCGAGGCGCAGCGCCGGGCACTGGGACGGCGGCTGTTCCGCGCCATGGCCCGCGGCGTGCTCGACTACTCGGTGCTCTGGCGCGGCAGCCGCGAAGCGGTGGAGCGGCTGGTGCGCGTCGAAGGCGCCGAGCACCTGCTCGACCCCGCCAACCGGCCGCTGATCCTGCTGGCGCCGCACTTCGTGGGCCTGGACGCCGGCGGCCTGCGCGTCAACACACTGGTGCGCGGCGTCTCGATCTACGCCAGGCAGAGCAATGCCGCCTGGGACGCGCAACTGCTGGCCGGCAGGCGGCGCTTCAACGACCCGCTGCTGATCCCGCGCCGCGGCGCCGCGGAGATGAAGGACGTGCTGCGGGCGATGAAGGAGGGGCTGCCGCTGTATTACCTGCCCGACATGGATCTGGGCGAGACCAACTCGATCTTCGTGCCGTTCTTCGGCCTGCCGGCGGCGACGATTCCGATGGTGAGCCGACTGGCGCGCCTCACCGGCGCCAGGGTCGTGATGGCGGTGACCGAGATGACCGCCGACGGCTACGTGCTGCACCTCGAAGCGCCCTGGCGCGACTTTCCCGGCGACAGCGTCGAGTCCGACACCGCCCGCATGAACCGCGAGATCGAGCGCTGGGTGCTGCGGATGCCTGACCAGTACCTGTGGACGCACAAGCGCTTCAAGACGCGGCCGGCGGGAGCGACCGGCTTCTATTGAACTGTGCCGAACGGCGGCCCTATCGCGACGGCGGGAGTCGATACCGACGCGAGAGCCTCCATGACGCCGCAGCCGAAAGCGCCGCCAGCCCTTTGCGGCCAGGCTGGGAAACGCTTGCCAGCCTCCGAAAGGGTGCCGCAGACTCCAAATCGTTGGCCGGGCACCTCGGCGACAAACAGCAATCGGCGACGCTGCTCAGCGTTGGACCCGAACCAGGCGACTCAATGAAATCCTCGATCCGTGGCGACGAGCAAGAAGAGAAAGATCGTGAAGGGGTACCTGAGGATGTGGCGCCGGAGGATCTTTGACATCAAGTCCGGCAGCACGCTGCATCCGTCCAACAGGAGTTCTTTGCAGGATCCCGGGATGTACGTGCTCTACAGCGACGATCGGCCCTACTGCGTCAGGAAGGCAAGGAAGCTGTAGAAGCCGCGTGTGGGCACACGCCAAAGGCTCCCGAGACGAGTACTCCAAATTCTGGAACTACTTTTCCGCCTTTGCGCTTCACGAAGCGCGATATGTCGATGACGTCGAAGGCATATTGATCGCCTCGATTCCGAGCCAGAATGCCGCGGTCCGCCGGCTTCGTCGCATCCCCCTTCTTCGCGAGATCAAGCGGAATTTCCGCCGGATGCACATCACTGATCCCAAGAAGTACGGGGCCGAGTGAGCTTCCCGGCAATCGCGCCTGTCTTTCCAGAACAGAACGCAGAACGCCGACGGCCAATGAAGTCAGCCTGCTGTGGCATCCTTCTTCTTGTTCGCACTTTCGAGGCAAGCCATGCCGACTCCCGTTCATGATCTTGAAGCGGAGGTTCTGAGCCTTCCTCCCGAGGATCGCGCACGGCTGCTTGAACGCCTGATCGCCAGCTTCGAACCGCAATCGCCAGCGCAGCGGGCCTGGCTCGAACTTGCGCTGAGTCGCCAGGCAGAAGCCAAGTCAGGCAAGGTGGCCATGGTGCCGGGCGACGAGGCGCTCTCCCGGGCACGGAATCGCCTGGCGTGAGCCACTGGATTCACCCGGACGCCGAGGCCGAACTCGGGGATGCCGCGGTCTACTACGCCACACATGCCAGCCGAGCGATCGCGGAGGCATTCCTCGCCGAGTACGAACGGGTACGCGATCTCATCGTTGAAAACCCTCGTCGCGGTCTGCGGACCGAAGGCGGGTTGCGTGTCCACCACTTCGATCGTTTTCCGTACACCCTGGTGTACGAGGACAACGCGGAACGAGGGCCACAGATCTATGCCGTCGCCCATCAACGTCGGGAACCGGGCTACTGGAGCAGGCGTCGCTGAACAGGCCGCGTTTCTCCCCAATGCCATGCGATCTTCCGTATCCGGCGCGCTCGATCGGCGCGCACCGATGAGGCGTCATTAGGCGGTCACGCTGCGAATCGTGATCGTTGGAACCAGAACGCATGGGCGAAACCACGAAGATCGAGCCAAGCAAGGGTTCTACCCGGCTGCGCTTCACCAAGATGCACGGCGCCGGCAACGACTTCGTCATGCTCGACGGCATCACTCAGCACGTCTGCCTCGGCGAGGCGCAGTTGCGTCGCCTCGCCGA
>CAKZVG010000529.1 GCA_937921835.1 uncultured Bryobacteraceae bacterium
GGTGGTGTTCGACGCCGCGGCCATCGCCAGCCGCGCGGACTATCGCGATCCCGAGATTCCACCCGACGGCATCCGCTACGTTTTCTGCGCGGGAATCGAAGCCTTGGCGGGCGCACGCCCCGCGTGAGTCCTTGACATAGACCCCCGCGGTTTATTATCAAGGTCAATCCATCATGTGGGAACAAAACTACCTCCCGGTCGCCGGGAACCTGGGCTTCTCTGCCCTGGCCGCGGCGGTTCCGGTTTTCACCCTGCTCTACCTTTTAGGCGTGAAACGCAGGCCCGCCTGGATCGCCGGACTGTGCGGGCTGGGCGCGGCCGCGCTGGTGGCGGGGCTGGTTTACCGCATGCCCATGACAGCCTTGGCGAGTTCCATCGGCTTCGGCGCCGCCTTCGGTCTGTTCCCCATCGGTTGGGTCGTCTTCTGCGCCGTATTCCTGTACCGGATCACGCTGGTCACCGGGAAGTTCGAGATCGTGAAGGATTCCGTGGGCGGGCTCACCAGCGACCGGCGGCTCCAGGCGCTGCTGATCGCCTTCGCCTTCGGCGCCTTCATCGAAGGCGCGGCGGGCTTCGGCACCCCGGTGGCGGTCGCCGCGGCGATGCTGACCGGCCTCGGCTTCTCTCCGTTCTATGCGGCGGGCATCTGCCTGCTGGCGAACACGGCGCCGGTGGCGTTCGGCTCGATCGGAACCCCGATCCTGACGCTGCACGCCGTAACCGGCCTGCCGATGGACCGGCTGAGCGCCGACGTGGGCCGCATCTGCGCTCCCGTGTCTCTGATTGTGCCCGCCTACCTGCTGGCGGTGATGGGGGGGTGGAAAGGCCTGAAGGGCGTGCTGCCCGCCGCCGTGCTGTGCGGCGTTTCCTTCGCGGTCACGCAGTTTCTGGTGTCGAACTACCTGGGCCCGCAGTTGACCGACATCCTTAGTTCACTGGCCGCGATCGGCACGCTGGTGGCGCTGTTCCTGGTCTGGTCTCCCCGCGACCGCTTCGATTTCAGCGATCACGCCGAGGCCAGCGCGCCACCCAGAAAACACCCCACGGGCAAGGTCGCCCTGGCCTGGGCGCCGTATCTGATTCTGGTGGTGTTCGTGCTGCTCTGGGGGCTGGGGAAAGCCTACAATCCACCGCCGCCGGGCGCGGAGCGCACGCTGACGCAGGCCGCCGGCGCGGCGACTCTGGGGCCGTTGAAGACGCTGTTCAACGCGGGGATGGTCGACGTGCGTTGGCCGGGGCTGCACCAGCGGGTGCTGCAAGCCGCGCCGGTGGTTCCCAAGCCGACTCCATACAACGCGGTCTACCGCTTCGAGTGGCTGGCCGCCTCCGGGACGGCCTGTCTGCTGGCGGCGCTGCTCTCCGCGCTGTTGCTGCGGATGAGCCTGGCGCAGTTCTGGCGGACGCTGCTTGAAACCGCCCGGCAGCTCTCGCTCTCGCTGCTCACCATCGCCTCGGTGCTGGCGCTGGCGTTTCTCATGAACTACTCGGGCGCCACCGCGACGCTGGGCCTGGCCTTCGCTGCCACGGGCGTTCTCTTCCCCTTCTTCAGCGCGCTTCTGGGCTGGCTGGGAGTGTTCCTCACCGGCAGCGACACCTCGGCCAACGCCCTCTTCGGTAACCTTCAGGTGGTGACGGCCGGGCGGCTGGGACTGGATCCGATCCTGATGGCGGCCGCCAAT
This sequence comes from uncultured Bryobacteraceae bacterium, assembly GCA_937921835.1. Taxonomy (GTDB): domain Bacteria; phylum Acidobacteriota; class Terriglobia; order Bryobacterales; family Bryobacteraceae; genus CAKZVG01. The sequence continues at coordinate 1,680 of CAKZVG010000529.1, forward strand.
TCGAGCGGCGGCGTGATGGGCAAAATGATCAGCCTCCAGAGTATCGCCGTGGCGGCCGCGGCCACCGGAATGAAGCGCGAAAACGAGTCGCGCCTGTTCCGCTTCACGCTGCGCCACAGCGTGATCCTGGCCACCGTGATCGGCCTGATCACGATGCTCTACGCTTACGTGCTGAAATGGTAGTCCAATCCGGCATCGAGGCCCTGGACCGGCTGCTGCTTGACTCTCTCGAGGAGTCGCTCGCGGAGGCGGCGCGGAAGGCGGGCCGCCACTTGGCCTGCGCACGGGGCTGCACGGAGTGCTGCATCGGGCCGTTCCCGATTACGCAATTGGACGCGCTGCGTCTGCGGCGCGGGTTGGCGGCGCTGGCGGCGCGCGATCCGCTGGCGGCGGCCGGCATCCGCGAGCGGGCGCGCAAGGCTCTCGAACGCATGTCGCCCGGGTTCCCGGGGGAGGCTGAGCGCGGCCTCCTGACCGGCGGCGAAGCGCGTCAAGAGGAGTTCTTCACCTGGCACGAAACGCTCCCCTGCCCGGTGCTGAACCCGGTTTCGGGCGCCTGCGATCTCTACCCCTGGCGGCCGGTGGTCTGCCGCACCTTCGGCCCCCCGGTCCGGTTCGAAAAGGATGCGGTGGCGCCGTGCCGGCTGTGCTTTCAGGGGGCGGGCGAGGCGGAGATCGAGGCTTGCCGCGTCAACATCGACCCCGAGGGACTGGAAGACATGATCCTCACGGAGTTGGAAGCGGCGGGCGCGCCGCAAGCGGACACGCTGGTCGCCTGGGCGATTCTGGCTCGGGGTGAACTCGCGGGAAAGGCGGCCCGGTTCGGGACGGCCGGCAGGTACCGGCCGTGCGCCGCAAACCGGTGACTACTTCGACTTCTTCTGCTTCTGCTGGCCGACGCGGACCTTGTACTGCTGGGCTTTCGCTTCCCGCCAGCCCTTCCAGTCGAACCGCGCCGCAGCGTCCTTGAGATACGCATCCACGTCGGTTTCCCGCGGGAGGACGGCCATCAAGGTCGCCACCTCGCCGGCATCGGCCGGATTCGTGATGCGATACCGCTTGACGTTGGGAATGGACATAACTCCTTCAGTTTATCATGCGCGCGCACACCTCCTGCTCCGCGCCCCGCCGTTTTCCTAACCCGGTCAACGCTGTGCCTGGCAACGCCATCGCGCTATGAATCCTGCGTGGACACCGGCCGCGCCGGGCGGGTCCGCGTCGGGTTCGGCATGAATGGCGAACGAGCCGGGCGGCGCGTCACCGGCGCGGCGGCCTTGTGGTTCGAGGGATCGGCCGCCGGGAGCTTCGCATACCCGCGCGTCCCGAAGGAAGTAGCGCCTCAGCGGATCAGCACGCTGCCTAACCGGTAGCGTCTGTTTCCGTCCCCGCCGGCGAGTGGCAGCTCGATTTCGGGCGTACCGGTGCGTGAACCGATCGAGATATACAGCGCGTAGGCGCCGGGTTTGAGAATGCCGGGAGGCGGCAGTGCGAAGGAGATCAAAGGGCGTGAAGCCTGCGAGAGCGGTTCCGTTTCGCGGCCCACTGGCACGGCCTGCCCCGGCGCTCCCACCGGTAACGCGCGGACGTTCATTTCTTCATCCACGAAGACCGCCGCGAT
>CAKZVG010000530.1 GCA_937921835.1 uncultured Bryobacteraceae bacterium
CAGGTTCACCACCAGGTCATAGAGCACCGGGTCGTTCCAGTCGACGCCGTAGAGATACTGCGTCCACCTGCGCCGGTCCTGGTCCGCCTTCTCGATGTAGTCGACCGCGTCCTGGCGGCTGAATCCCAGGTGCTCGCATGCCTTCCGGATGCGCGACTCCAGCGGAGCGATGATGCGCACGCGCAACACCGGCGCCCCGCCGCCCAGCAGCAGATGGCCCGCGTTGCCGTGATAGATCGTGCGGCCCTCGCGCACCTCCTCGGCCAGCGCCGCCTGCATCAGCACCAGGTACAGGTAGCGCTTCTGCCGCAGGCGCTCCAGCAGCGTCGGCGGCTTCCGCAGCGCATCGAGCAACTCCTCCTGCGATACGCCCTGCGCCGCCGCCCGCTCGACGATGACGTCGCGGTCGACGCAACGGAACTCCAGCCGCCTGGCGAGGCACTCGGCGATGGTCTTGCCGCCGCTGAAGGTGCCCCGCGAAATCGTGATGACCGACACAAATGCCTTCTCCTGATCGCTGTCCGGGACGGCGTCAGTAGGAATGCGTGCCCAGCACGACTTCGACGCCAAACCGTTTTTCGAGGATCACCTTCATTGTATCCGGATCGATGGGGCACTCGGCCGTCTCCATGGCCGCCTTCATGCAGGTGCCGAAGTGGACCACGTCAATGGCGCGCTCCAGCCCCTTGGCGGTCTCCATCAGCAGCTTCATGCGTGGCGCCGCCAACCCCGGGCAGTCCCCGCAATCGGTCATCGCCACCAGGTCGATGTCGTCCTGATAGCGGGCGAACTCCCCGTTCTTCTCCCGGATGGCCTTGAAGCACTTCGCGCACCCCACGCAGGAGTGGTCCTTGATGCGCTGGCAGTAGAGAATTGCGACTCGCGGCATGGGTGCGTCTTTCTTAGTGCCATTCCCATTCGATGAAGCCCGGTTTCACGTCCTCCATCGCGTTGACGATCAATTCCACCAGCCCGCCGTAGAGAATCCTGTGCTTGTTCCACAGGTCGTAGTAAGCGAGCAGGTCCCGGAACTGGCCCTTGCAGTTGCTGCATGGCGCGCAGACGTACTTCGGGGTCTCCGGCTCGAGGCAGTCCTGAAACGCCTTCAGGATCTGCTCCAGCTTCTTGCGCCCCGAGACGTGGAAGCGCCAGTCGGCGAAGTTGTTGGGGCTCATGATGGCGAAGCCGCTGCCGCCGCCGCAGCAGTAGTTGTCCACCCCGTGCGGCTCCATCTCGCGGAAGCGCGGGCAGATCTTGCGCACGATCTCGCGCTGCGGCTCCACCACGCCCATCAGCCGCACGACGTTGCAGGGGTCGTGCAGCGTCACCGGGAAGTCGTTGCGCGAGGGGTCGAGCTTGAGCTTTCCGCTCATGACGATGTCGCGCAGCAGCGTCAGCGAACTCTCGCGCGGGATGTTGAACTCGCCCGTGAGAATCCGGTCCGCGATCACCGACAGCGCCTTGTGCGCGTGCCCGCACTCGCCCAGAACGATCTTCTTCACCTTCAGTTTGCGCGCCGCCTCGGCGTGCTTCAGCGCCACGCGCGCGAACTGCGCGTCGTCGTACCACAGCCCGTAGTTGATCGAATCGTAGGCCGCGATCTCCGACGACAGCGTCCAGGTGATGCCCGCCGCGTTGAGCACCACCGCGAAGGCGCCCGGGTTCTCCGGCCAGGCCAGGATCTCGCCCGCGTTGTGGATCAGCAGCACGTCGGCCCCCTCCACATCCCAGGGCGTCTTCACTTCGATGCCGGTCTTTTCGCTGATGTCCTCGTCGATGAACTCGATGTTGTCGCGCACCACCTGGGGCGTCATGCCGGTCGAGGATCCCACCTTGAGTTGCAGCATCGAGCCGTTGTCGTGGATCTCCTTGGGCGCGATCCCCATCTCCATGCTGAACAGCTTGCGCAACTCGTGCGCCACCAGCCCGTTGTCGGCCCCGATCGGGCACGTCTGCGCGCAGCGCCGGCAAAGATTGCAGCGGTAGGAGAGCTCGATCAGGCGCGCGATCAGCGGCCAGTTCAGCTTGATGTCCCCATGCTGGAACGCCGACAGCAGGTTGCCGTCCTTGACGTACTTGAAATACAACCGCCGCAGGATCTCCGAGCGGAACGCCGGCCGGTATAGCGCGTTGTTGCCGCTGGCCTCGAAAATGTGGCAGGCGTCCGAGCAGGTATGGCAGCGCGCGCAATGCTCCATCGTCAGGATCAGCGGTTGCAGAAAGGTCCAGTTGTTCTCGGCGCTGAACAGCTTCTGGAGTCCGCTCAGAAACTTCGTGATCAGCTCGTTCTCTTCTTCCTTCGTCTTCGGCCGCGGGACGTTCACCGCGCAGGTGTTGTCCAGCCCACATTCGAACTTGTCGAGCGCCTGTTGCGCCAGCGCCGCCCAGGCGCGGTCCTTCGCCGGATCGTCAAGCGGCGCGGGCAGCGGCATCAGGTCGCTGTTTTCGATTTGCGTCAACGGCTCGCGGTCCTCGCGCGACATGTCGGAAAGCTTCACCGGTTTGCTCATCGCTTGCCTCCCTTGGCCGGTTTGTCCGCCGGAGCCGAGGCCGCGATCTCGGCCCAGGTCTTCACCCCGTCGGCGCCCACGTGCCGCGCCGCCCAGGACGGCCGGTACGTCAGATAGCGCGCCACCTTGGCCTCCAGTCCCCGGCGCTTCTCCACCGGAGCGTCGTCCCAGCGGATGGAATGATAGGTGAAGTACTTGGCGATAAAGTGCGACATGTGGGTGAAGGGAATGTAGGCCGCCAGCGCGAAGCCCAACACCGCCGCCACCGCCATCGCCGGCGGCACCGCCAGAGTGGTGTCGAAGGCCAGCAGCCCGCGCGCGAATTCGAGCCCCGTCACCGTCCTGGCCGGACGCAGCGCGTACGTCCCCAGCAGCGCCGCGAAGGCCGCCGCGAAGAATATCAGGTTGAAGAAATCCGCCGGCGTCGTAAAGCCGCGCAGATCCCCGTCCGCCACCCGCCGGACCAGCAATCCGATGGCGCCCGCGATCACCAGTACCGCGCCCGCCACTCCCGCCGCCTGATACGCCAGGGTCCACAGCCCGCCCGCGGCTCCGCCCGCAAGCTGCGGCGCCAGGAGCGAAACCACCGCCCGCAGCCCCAGCAGCGACAACGCCAGCAGGCACAGGTACAGGCCGAAGTGGAACGGGAACGAGCGGAACCACAGCGCCCGGTTGAACTCCCACAGCCCCTTCAGAAACAGCATCTCCGGCGCCATGACCTTCATCTCTCCGGCCAGGTTCTTTTTCCCCGGCTTCTGCCACCAGTCGGTTTCCTCGAAATAGGACCCGCCGTGCCCGGCGCGCTCGGGCGCCTCGTGCGGGACTGGATACAACTCCCAGCGCAGGTGCGCCGGAGCGCTCGCGTACTCGATGGCCCGCGCCACCGACCGCGCCACAAAGATCGCGGCCAGCAGGTAGATCGCCACATATACCATCACTGTCATGGGATTCCCCCTATCGGCGCCCGGCCCGGGAGCGTCCCTCCCGCGCCGCATTGCGAGGATTCAAGCATGCCGTCCGCCCCCCGGAGCCGCGGGCGGCCCGGCCGTTGCCCGCCCGCTCCGGGATAATCCTATCCTGGAATACTTTAACCCGGTTTAGTCTTGCAGGTCCAGACATTTCCACAGGTTTAAGAATTCCGGGCCTGGAAACCAGCTTATCATGAACGGGCCGTCAATTTTCAGAACCCGTTGCAACGAAAGATGTTCAACACCCCTTCGCCCAACCGGCGCCGCCCCGTCCCGGCCCCCGACCCCGCCCCGCGACGCGCTGCCGGAATCAGGAAAAGTCCGGGAAGTTGCGCGCTTCCGGTTGTCCGCGCCGGGGAATGGATATATCATTACTCTAGATGCGAGAAACAAGTAAGGCTCACTCGCATATAGATTCGCCAGCCGAGGTTCGACATGCCGCTCAACGACGCGCAGATCGCCCGCGCCCGCGCCATCACCAAGAAACCCGAAGTCGTCGAACGGCAGCGTCTGCCGGTGCGCTATCACGTGGAGGACCTCGAAGTCCGCGACCGCCCGCGCCGCTTCCTGGAAGCCTTCGCGGCCATTCTCAAGCACACCAACTACGGTCTCGCCCTGGATCACTACGTGCGCGTGAGCGCCAAGTGCGCGCGGTGCAGCACCCACTGCCAGGTCTATCTCGCCAGCGGCGATCCGGAGGACATCCCCTGCCACCGCTCGGAGCTGCTGCTTTCCGTCTACCGCCGCCACTTCACCGTCTCCGGCATCCTGCGCGGCCGCCTGCTCGGCGATCCCGGCCTCACCGACGAACAGATCCAGCAGATGGCGGACTCCTTCTACAATTGCACCGCCTGCCGCCGTTGCAGCCTGGAGTGCCCCATGGGGCTCGATCACGGCCTCATCACACACCTTGGCCGCTACATCCTTTCGGAAATCGGCATCGCCCCGCGCGCCCTGGTCGTTTCCACCCGCGAACAGCTCCTCGGCGCCAGCGGCAACACCTCCGCCATCCCGATCGCCGCGCTGCTCGACAACCTTGAATTCATGAGCGAGGAGATCGCCTCCATCAAAAACGTCGAGGTCCGCTTCCCGGTCGATGTCGAAGGCGCCGAGTACCTCTTCTTCGCTCCCGTCTCGGACTACCTCATGGAAGCCGACACCCTCATGGGCATCGGCGCCCTCTTCCACGCCACCGGCGACTCCTGGACCATCGGCACCGGTTATTTCGACGCCATCAACTACGGCCTCTTCTATAACGACCAGATCCTCGAGCACGTGCTCCACAAGATCCGCCGCGAGGCCGAGCGCCTGAAAACCCGCAAGATCCTGATCGGCGAGTGCGGCCACGCCTCGCGCAGCGCCAAGTACTTCTACCCCGCCTACTGCGGCGGCCCGGACGCGCTGCCCGTCCTCAACATTCTCGAATACGCCCACGACGCCTGGAAGGCCGGCCGCCTCAAGCTGCGCAACGACATCGTTACCGAAACCGTCACCTACCACGACCCCTGCAACATCGCCCGGCCCGGCTGGATCGTCGATCAGCCCCGCGAGCTGCTCAAGGCCTTCTGCCCCAACTTCGTCGAAATGACCCCCAACGGCCGCGAGAACATCTGCTGTGGCGGCGGCGGCGGCACCGTTTCCATCGATGAAATCCGCCCCTTCCGCACCAGCATCGCCGGCGTCGTCAAGGCCGAGCAGATCCGCGCCACCGGCGCCAAATACTGCGTTGCCCCCTGCGCCAACTGCAAGAAACAGCTCCGCGAACTCATGCAGGATCAGCAGGTGGACTGCGAAGTGGTGGGGCTGCACGATCTGCTGTTCAAAGCCCTCGATCTCGAAGGGAGGTAAAGCTTGGAAGCCTGGATCGAATTCGGCCGCGGGCCGCTGTTCCGGCTCTCGTTCGCGCTCATGGTCCTCGGCCTGGCGCGCATTCTGATGCTCACCCTGGTGGGAGTCGCCGAAGCGCTCGGGCGCGCCGCCGACCGCCGCGTCGCCTGCAAGGAAGTCCTCGGGAAAACCCTCGTCTGGCTGTTTCCCATCCGCCGCCTTTGGACCAAGCGCCCCTTCTATGGCACGCTGTCCTTTCTCTTCCACCTGGGGCTGCTCGTCACGCCGCTCTTCCTCGCCGCCCACATCCTGCTCGTCCGGGACGCGATTGGCCTGAGCTGGCCCGCCCTGCCGCGGCCAGCGGCCAACTGGCTGACGATCCTCACCGCCGCCGCCGCGCTGGCGCTGTTTGTGGGCCGCGCCGCGCATGCCGGCTCGCGCGCCCTCAGCCGCCTCCAGGATTACGTCTGGCCGCCGCTGCTGGCCGTCCCCTTCCTCACCGGCTACTTCTGCGCCAACCTGGCGCTCCCCCCGGCCGCCTACCAGTGGTCGATGTTCCTCCACATCTACGCCGGCTGCCTCATCATGGTCCTCATCCCGTTCACCAAGATCGCCCACTGCGTCCTGCTCCCGCTCTCGCAGCTCGTCACCACGGTCTCCTGGAAGTTCGCCCAGGGCGCGGGCGACCGCGTGGCCGCCACGCTCGGCTGGGAGGACCGCCCCACCTGGGTCCCCAACGCCCGCCTCAACGCTCCCCCGGAGCGCCGCCCCATGGTCCGCAAACGGGAGGTCACCACGCTGTGAAGCCCGCCATCCTCACCGACGTCACCAAGTGCATCGGCTGCAACGAGTGCGTGCGCGCCTGCAAGAACGCCAACCGCCTGGGTCCCGATCTTCCGCGCCGCTGGACGCTTGACGACGGCCTTTCCTCGCGCAACTGGTGCTCGGTGGTCGAGGGCCCCGCCAAGGCCCACGTCCGCAAGCAGTGCCGCCACTGCCTCGAACCCGCCTGCGCCTCCGCCTGCCCGGTGGGCGCCCTGGTCCGTTCCGGCGCCGGCCCCGTCATCTATCATCCCGAGCGCTGCATGGGCTGCCGATACTGCATGATGGCCTGCCCCTACGGCATCCCGCGCTACGACTGGGAGCAGGCCGTCCCCTACGTCCGCAAGTGCACCCTCTGCTCGGACCGCTTGCGCGAGGGCCTACAGCCGGCCTGCACCGCCGCCTGCCCGGTCAAGGCCACCATCTTCGGCGATCGCGGCGAACTGCTCGCCGAAGCGCACGCCCGCATCCGCGGGAACCCGGCCCGTTACCAGCAGCGCATCTGGGGCGAGACCGACGCCGGCGGAACTTCGGTCCTCTATATCTCCCACGTCGACCTCGCCTTTCTCACCTCCGGACAGGACCCCGGCCCGCGGCCGCTGCCTGAAACCACCCACCTCGCCATGCACGCCGTCCCCTTCGTCTTCACCGGCGTCGTCGCGGGCATGGCCGGCCTCCGCTGGGTGATCGAACGCCGCCGGAAGCTGGAGGGCTCCCATGAATAGGGCGCGCAAACTCAAGCTCCTGCTCTGGGCCATCATCGGCCTCGCCGCCCCGGTCGCCATGGCGCGCTTTTTTTTCGGCCTCGGCGCCGCCACGAATCTCTCGGACGCCAACCCGTGGGGCCTCTGGATCGGCTTCGACGTCCTGAGCGGCGTCGCCCTTGCCGCCGGCGGCTTCATCGTCACCGCCACCGTCTACATCTTCCGCCTCGAACGCTATCACGCCGTCGTGCGTCCCGCGGTGCTCACCGCCTTCCTCGGCTACGTCGCGGTCGCCGTCGGCCTCCTGTTCGACCTCGGCCTGCCCTGGAACATCTGGCACATGCTGGTATTCTGGAACCCGCGCTCGCCGCTTTTTGAAGTCGGCTGGTGCGTCATGCTTTACCTCACGGTGCTGACGCTGGAGTTCCTGCCCGTGCCGGCCGAGAGCTTCCCCCGTCTGGCGAAAGTCCGCGTTCGGCTCGTCCGCCTGCGCCTGCCGCTGGTCATCGCCGGCATCGGTCTCTCCACCCTGCATCAGTCCTCGCTCGGCTCCTTGTTCCTGATCATGCCCTACCGCCTGCACCCGCTCTGGTACTCCCCCTTGCTGCCGGTGCTGTTCCTGGTGTCGGCCATCGGCCTCGGCCTGCTGATGGTCACCTTCGAAAGCCACTTCAGCGGCTGGCTCTATCGCCGCCAGCCCGAAACCCAACTCCTCTCCGGTTTCGGCAAAGCCGCCCGCTGGGTCCTGCTCCTCTATCTCGTCCTGCGCGCCGCCGACCTCGCCGCGCGCGGCGCCCTCTCGGCCGCCTTCGTCATCAGCGACTGGCGAGCCTGGATCTTCTGGCTCGAGATCATCTTCGGCGCCGCCCTCCCGGTGGTTCTGCTCTCCCTGCCGCGCGTTCTCTCCACCCGCCCCGGCCAGTGGACCGCCGCCTCCCTCGGCATCTTCGGCATCGTCCTCAACCGCATCAACACCGGCGGACTCGCCCACCTCGGCCGCGGCGAGCGTTTCTACCTCCCCGCGCTTTCGGAAGTGCTCATCAGCATGGCCGTGGTCTCCGCCGCCGCCCTGGTCTTCCTCTTCATGATCGAGCGCTTCAACGTCTGGGAGCGCCGCCCCGAGGATCCCGAAGCCGATCCGCTCCATCCGCCCGCCTTCGACCCCGTTGGCGCCACCTGGCTCGGCTCGCCCGCCGTCGCGGGCCGAACCCTTTATTCCATGGGCTTTGTCGCCGCCGCCGCTTTCGGCTTCGCTTTCCTCGCCGCCCCGCCCGAGGCCAGCCAAGGTTTCGAACCCGCCCCCGCCCGCCGCGCCCTGGGCGGCGAGATCCTCTTCATCGACGGCAACCGCAACGGCTACGGCACCCGCTTCGCCCACGATCAGCACGCCGAACGCCTCGGCGGCAAGGCTTCCTGCGGCCGCTGCCACCACGCCAATCTGCCGCGCGACCGCAACTCCGCCTGCGCCGAATGCCACCGCGACATGTATCAGGCGAGCGACGCCTTCCGCCACGCCTGGCACGCCTCCCCGGCCGGCGCCCGTCTGGCCTGCGCCGAATGCCACCCCCGCGGCCAGCTTCGCCTGGCCTCCACCGCCAAGCGCTGCGAGTCCTGCCACAAAGACCCCAAGCCCGCCGGCGTGGTCATCCCCGTCAAGCGCTACCAGGCCCCCGGCTACGTCCTCGCCATGCACACGCTGTGCATCGATTGCCACGCCCAGACCGCCGCCCAAAAGGACAAGCCCGAGCTGGCCCGCTGCGCCAATTGCCACCAGGGGACGCTCCCGCCGGGCCTGCCCGCGCCCGCCGCCTGGCGTCCCCGGTCCGATGCCGCCCGCGTCGTGGTGCCCATCCGGAACCAGCGATGAAGGAAAGGT
>CAKZVG010000531.1 GCA_937921835.1 uncultured Bryobacteraceae bacterium
GAGGGCAACAGAATGAAGTACTTGACGTCGAGCATGCGCGAGGTCTTATCGGCGCGCTCCAGCTTCCGGCCGAGCCGCATGAAGTGCCAGGCCTCGTTGTGGGTCATGGTGACGTCGGTGATGCCGTGGAATAGGTGGCAGGCCATGCGCACCTGCCGGAAGAACTCCGGCAGAGCGTCGTCGGGGAGACTCCCGGCCGCGCCCGTCACCAGCAGGTAAAGCTCGTTCACCTGCTCCCACATCTCCGAGGAGATCGTTTCGCGCACCGAGCGCGCGTTCTCTCGCGCGGCGCGCACGCACGACACGATCGAGTTCGGGTTGTCCGCGTCGAAGAGGAGGAACCCGATGACCGCCTCGCGCGTGGCTTCCGGGTGGCGCGCGGCGAAGACGCGCGCGTCGCCGCTGGCGGAAACCAGGGGCTGCCACTGGCCGCTGTACTCGCCCGGCAGATCGAGCATCAGGTGCAGGTTCACGCCGACGAAGCGCGCTACGTTTTCGGCGCGCTCGATGTAACGCGCCATCCAGTACACGGCGTCGGCCACGCGGCTCAACAGCGGCTGGGACGCGGTCATCGATCCACGCCTCCGTCCTCGGTCGTTTCCGCCAGCACCCAAGTATCCTTGCTGCCACCACCCTGCGACGAGTTCACCACCAGCGAGCCTTTCTTCAGAGCCACTCGCGTCAGGCCGCCCGGCAGCACCCAGATATCGCTTCCGTAGAGCACATAGGGACGGAGGTCGACGTGGCGCCCCTCGAAGTGGCCGCCGGCGATGGTGGGCACGCGCGACAGCGCCAGGGTCGGCTGCGCGATGTAGTTTCGCGGGTTCGCCCGGATCCTGGCGGCGAATTCCTCGCGCTCCGCCCGCGTGGAATGCGGCCCCACCAGCATTCCGTATCCGCCCGCCTCATTGGCCGATTTCACCACCAGCTTTTCCAGGTTGTCGAGTACGTGGGCGCGGTCCTCGTCGCGCCAGCAGAGAAAGGTCGGCACGTTGGGAAGGATCGGAGCCTCGCCCTCGTAGTAGCGGATCATCTCCGGCACGTAGGCGTAGATCACCTTGTCGTCGGCCACCCCGTTCCCGGGGGCGTTGGCCAGCGCGACCCGGCCGGCTTTGTAGGCTTCGAACAGTCCCGGCACGCCTAGCAACGAATCCGGGCGGAAGGCGCGTGGGTCGAGAAAATCGTCGTCGATGCGCCGGTAGATGACGTCCACCCGCTCCAGGCCGCGAATGGTGCGCATGAACACCTCGCCGCCGCTCGCCACCAGGTCGCGGCCTTCGACCAGTTGCACGCCCATCTGCTGGGCCAGGAAGCTGTGCTCGAAGTAAGCGGAATTGTAAGGGCCGGGGGTCAGCACCACCACCCGCGGCTGCACCGCCGAAGGCGCCAGCGACTCCAGCGTCTCCAGCAGCCGGCTGGGGTAATCGTCCACCGGGCGCACCGGAAGCCCCTCGAACACTTTCGGAAAGATCCGTTTCAGCACGGCCCGGTTTTCGAGCACGTAGGACACGCCCGACGGCACGCGCAAGTTGTCCTCGAGCACGTAGAATACGCCGTCGCGGTCCCGCACCAGATCCGTGCCCGTGATGTGGCACCAAACGCCGCGCGGCGGCTTCAGGCCCTCGCATTGCCGCCGGTAGGAGGCGGCCGATTCGATCACCTGGCGCGGGATGACCCCGTCCTTGAGGATCCTCTGCCCGTGATAAATGTCGCCGATGAACTCGTTCAGCGCGTGAATGCGCTGCTTGAGGCCGCGCTCGATGCGCGCCCACTCGGCTGCCGGGACGATGCGCGGCACCAGGTCAAAGGGGAAGATCCGCTCCGCGCCGGCCGAGTCGCCGTAGACGTTGAAGGTGATGCCCATCTGAAGCAGCAGCCGCTCCGAGGCCAGCTTGTAGCGCAGAAGCTGCCCCTCCGAGAGCGACTCCAGCGTTTCGAGCAGCAGCGAGGCGTGCTCGCGCGGACGGCCCGCGCCGTCGAACATCTCGTCGTAGAAACCCTCCGTGTCGTATGAGGCAAACCGCATCGGAACACTCCGCAGCTCGTCTCATGTTCGCGCGGCGCGGCCCGCCGGACCAACACAAAGAATTTATAGGGGCGATTCAAAAAGCTGCCGGATCGCCTACGCCGGAGGTTCGCCGTTCGCCCAACCCTTCTCGGGCGTGGTGGCGGCCAGCGCTTTCTTCCAGACCCCGTACCGCCCGCGCATCCGCTCGAGCTCAGCCTGGTGAGCGGCCTCGCGCGCCAGGTTGCGCTGCTCGAGCGGGTCCGTGGCGAGGTCGTACAGCTCTTCGAACAGGGGATCGGTGTCCAGATAGCGGGTGTACTTCCAGCGCTCGCCGCGCACGCCCTCCACGCGCGGAATCCAGCCATTGGCCGTGAAGGTGTGCTCGTAGAAGAACTCCCTGCGCCAGGGCGGCGCGGGCGCGCGGGAGAGCAGCGGCACGAGGCTGCGGCCCTGCATCGCGCGCGGGACTTCGAGGCCCGCCATGGACAGCAGCGTCGGTCCCAGGTCGATGTTCAGCGTCATTTCCTCGCGGCGGGCGCCGCGCACCGCCGCCGGGAGGCGCGGATCGTAGACCACCATGGGCGTGCGGATCGACTCCTCGTGCATCAGCCATTTGCCGGCCATTCCGCGATCGCCGTGGTAGAAGCCGTTGTCGGAGGTGAAGACGATGATCGTGTCCCCATCCAGGCCGCGCGCCGCCAGGTCCTTTCGAATTTCGCCCGCCACGCGGTCCACGCCGGTGATCAGGCGGTAGAGGGCTTTCATCGATTCCTGGTAGAGCTCGGGCGTCGAGAAGCGCACCGCCCAGCGGCGACGGTTCTCGCTGCGATGGACGCTGATGGGCAGCGTCGAGATGTAGCGCGGATCGGCGTTGCGCGGCGGCGGGATGGTGATGTCGCGGTAGAGCGCCGCGTCGGCCGGGTCGTCCAGGAACTGCTTGGGGTCCTGATCCTGCACGTGCGGCGCCTTGAAGCTCACCTGAAGGAAGAACGGGCGGTCCTTTGTGCAGCCGCTCAGGAACTCGAGCGCCTGCCGGCCCATGACCGTGTTGAGATGGGGCCCGTTGGGGCCTTCGGGGAAGTAGTGCCCCTGCCCCGGGAAGCCCTTCCAGTAATCGAACTGGTCGGCGGGCAGCGGTTGCCGGTCGAGTCCCCACTTGCCGATGAAGCCGGTGCGGTAGCCGGCGGCGCGGAAGACGCCGGGATAGCTGCGGGCGAAGATCCCGGGCGTAAGCTGCGCGGCGAACTCGTTAATCCCGTGGGTGGAAAGATACTGCCCGGTGAACATGCTGGCGCGGCTCACCATGCAGATGGAAGTGGTGACGAAGTTGTTGACGAAGGTGACCCCCTCGCGCGAGAGCCGGTCGACGTGCGGCGTCTGAAGGATCGGGTTGCCCATGCAGCCGAGCGCGTCCCAACGCTGGTCGTCGGTCAACAGCAGAACGACGTTCGGGCGTTTGCGCGGCTGGCCGCTGAGCAGCCCGCCGGCGGCGAGACCGCCCAGGAAGGCGCGCCGTGAAAGAGAGCCGATGTGAGCCATATGCGTGTACCAGAACCCTGACCGTATCACTCTCGACAGGCGGATTTCAACGTCTTGACGAGACCTGCCGGTTCCTTGGCGGCGCCGGATCCCGCTATCCCGACGCGCGGCGCAGGCGGTGGGCCGTGTAGGCGCCGACGGCCAACAGAA
>CAKZVG010000532.1 GCA_937921835.1 uncultured Bryobacteraceae bacterium
GTCCGAAGAATCTCGCGCTGGCGCTGGTGGCGTTCGAACTCGCCTGGGTGGATGCCGGCGCCGCCACCGGCAGCCTGGCCGGGTGTCTGGCTCTGGCGCCGATCCACGAGCGCGGCACGGACGCGCAGCGCGACTACTACATGGCCAAGTGCGTTCCCCCGCAGCCGGGCGAGGACCGCCAGCCCTGGCGCGGCGCGTTCGCGCTCACCGAGCCGATTCCCTATGTCGGCGTCGAGACCGGTTTGCTCAACGGCAAGGTCCGCGTGGCCGAGTGGAAGGAAGACCAGGAGCCTATCCTGCAAGTGGACAAGCGCGGCCGCTTCATCACCAACATGGGCTTCGCCAACTTCGTCACGGCGGCGGTGGATTCGGCCGACGAGCGCATCAAGGGAAGCTGCATGATCATCCTCGAGGAGACCGACCCCGGCACCTTCGACCGCGGCACGCCCACGCGCAAGCTGGTTCACCAGCTTTCTTCGACCAACGACCCCGTGCTCAGCCTGCGTGTTCCGGCCAGCCGCATCATCGGCGGCTACACGGTGAAGGATGGCGTGATCGTGCCCCGCTATAGTCACGGGGAGATCATCGAGGCCGTGTTCCGCCGCACCCGCGTCACGGTGGGGATCATGACCTCGGCCAAGCTGCTCTCGGCCGTCGAGCCGGTGCTGCGCTACCAGCGCACGCGCTTCCGCGGCGGAGAGGCCGTCGCGCCCGGTTCGCCGCGCTACGAACTCGGCCTACAGCAGCGCGAGGACGTGCTGCACCGGCTCATCGACGTCTGGGCCACGGGCGAGGCGAGCGCTTCGCTGGGATTCGAGGCGGCGCGGCTGTTTGACCGGCTTGATCCGCTCGAGCGGCGTAAGGAAAAGATCTTCGAGGAGCAGGGCGTCACCGGAAGCGCACAGTTCAAAATGCTGCGGCGGCTTCAGAAGGACGCGCTCGACTGTCTGCACCACGGGCAGGGTTGCGACGACCCGCTGGTCGAATTCCTGCTGCTCGATTCCGTCGCCAACGTGCTGTGCCCGGCGGCCAAGCTCTGGAACACCGGACATGGCGCCAACATGATGCGTGAGGCGGTCAGTCTGATGGGCGGCTACGGCATTACCGAGGACTGCCCCGGCTTCCTCGGCCACAAGTGGATGGACGCGCAACTGGAGGCCACCTACGAGGGACCCGAGGCGGTGCAGCGGCGGCAACTCACGCTCACCATGACCAACGAACTGTTTCTGGCGCAATTCCACCGCTGGGTGGCGGAGATGCGCGAGATCGCCGGCGCGCGTCCGGGCACGGGCGCCTGCACGCTCGCCAGCGCCATGCAGATGTGGCTGTGGACCCTGACGCATCTGCAAAAGGCCACCGACGCCGACGGCGGCAAGCTCTATCAGAGCGCGCGCCAGGGGGTCACGTTCCCGCTGGCCGATGCGTTGTGCTGGCTGCTGGCGGCGCGGCAGTTCATCCTCGACGTCATCGAACTGGCGGAAAGAGGGCCCGCCAGCCCCGCCCTGGCCGACGGCCTTCCCGCCCTGGTCGATTTCTACACCGACCTCTGCCACGTGCAGGCGGCGCGCGCGGCTGGCGAAGTCGGACGCATCTCGGCGGCGCTGGTGTACGGCTACAACCGCCATCCGGCCTGGAACGCCGACGCCGCGCGAAGCTGCTACCAGGCCGACGACCTGGTGGCGCTTGAAAGCTTCATTCCCGGGCTGGCCAGCGCGGCCGGCGACGTGATTGAGAGCGACGGCTCGCATCCGCCCAAGGCCGGTCCGTGCGCGCGCTTCGACGGCATGGAGCAGTTTATGCGGCTGCGCGCCAAGCTCGACGCCTGCCTCACCGGTTCGCAGCTTGCCAAGGACCGCGCCGCCGAGGCGTTGACCAAGGTCATGATTCCGGAAGCTCTGGACTACCCGGCATGAGCGGCGGGATCGAACGCCAGTCGATGGACGTGGATGTCGTCTGCGTCGGCTTCGGACCGGCGACGGGCGGCTTTCTCGCGACGCTGGTCAAAGGCATGGTCAACGAAGACGGGACTCCCGCGGTGGAAAGCGCGGTGATGCCCGGCATGCCGCCGCAGGTGATCTGCTACGAGCGCGCCGAGGACATCGCCTTCGGCGTCTCCGGCGTGGTGACACGCGGCCGCGGCATCCGCGCGTCATTTCCGGACCTGGACGTTTCACAGATCCCCATGGCCGCGCCGGTGAAGGAAGAGAAGGTGCTGTATCTTCTCGACCCGGTGGGCGCGAGCCGCCGCTCGTTGGCGCTGCGGATGGCCGACAAGCTGATCCGCGCGTTCCGTTTCGCCCTCAAGTTCGAGCACGATGCGCTCGAGCTGCCCTATACGCCGGACTTCCTGCACAAGAAAGACGGTTTCATCCTCTCAATCGGGCAGTTCAACCAGTGGGTGGGCTCGCAGGTGATGGCCAGCGGCCTGGTGCAGGTGTGGCCCGGAACGCCGGTGGAGTCTCCACTCATCGAGGACGGCCGCGTCCGGGGCGTGCGCCTCGCCGACCAGGGGGTCGACCGGCAGGGCAATCCCGAAGCCGGTTTCATGCCCGGCATGGACGTCCGCGCCGCGCTGACGGTGGTGGGCGACGGGCCGTTCGGCGCGGTGGGGCGGGAGATCAACCGCCGCCTCGGGATGCCGGAGGGACACGCCCAGCGGGAGTGGGCGGTGGGCATGAAGTTCGTGGTCGGTCTGCCCGCGGACACCCCGCTCGAAGCTGGAACCGTCCTGCACACCTTCGGCTATCCGGAGCCGGAGATCTTCGGCTTTCTGTATGTGCATCCCGGGCAGGTTTGCTCGGTCGGTATCTTCGTTCCGTCCTGGTTTGACAGCCCGGTAAGAACGTCGTACCGCTACTTACAACACTACATACAGCATCCCTATCTATGGCGCTATCTTAAGGATGGGACACTGAGAAGCTGGGGCGCCAAGTCGTTGCAGGAATCGGGGCGGATGGGCGAGCCGCACCTGGCCGGCGACGGTTTCGCGCGCATCGGCGAGGGATCCGGTTCGACCAACGTGTTGACGGGTTCCGGGGTGGATGAAGCCTGGACCACCGGCGCGCAACTCGCCGAAGGGGTGCTGGAGCTCTGGAAACAGGGCAAGCCCTTCACCCGGGAGAACCTGGAAGCGGCTTACGTCCGCCGGCGGCGCGCAAGCTGGCTGGAACGCGAGGCGCGCGTGGCCGGGCGGGCGCGGGACGGCTTTCATCACGGCGTGGTGACGGGCTTGCTCGGGATGGCGCTGTCCGGCCTCAGTGGCGGCAGGCTGGCTGTTCCCGGAAAGCACCCGCGCCACTACGAGCGCGTGCCCAGCCTCTTTGAGTACTATAAGGGCCGCATCCCGGCCGAAGACGTGGCGCGCATTCGCGAAGAGTGCGCCGCAAAGGGCCTGTCCGTGCACGATGCGCTGATGGAGCGTTGCGGCTGGCCTCCGGTGGCCTACGATGGTAAGCTGCTGCTCTCGCACCAGGACGCGCTGCTGATCGGCGGCAAGGTGCAGGCGCCGCCGGGCTACGCCGACCACGTGGTGTTTCTGTATCCCTCGCTGTGCGAAAGCTGCGGCACGCAGATCTGCGTCGAGGTCTGCTCCGGGCAGGCCATCGCGGCCGGGCCGGAGGGCGTGCCGGTCTTCGACCGCGAGAAGTGCGTTCACTGCGGCGCCTGCCTGTGGAACTGCACCCAGCCGATCGAGGAAGACCCGGAGCGGACCAACA
>CAKZVG010000533.1 GCA_937921835.1 uncultured Bryobacteraceae bacterium
GGCGCAGGGCGAACAGGCTGTTGACGCGCATCCAGTAGTCGTAATCCTCGATGGTGAACCGGAAGCGGCTGTAGTCGCCGGCCAGATAGGCGACCCGGCTGCGGTAGAGGAAGGCCGCGCCGACGAAGTTGTTCGGCCAGGTGTTCAGTTCGGAGGTATCGGCGGGCAGATGGATGTGCTCGCTGCCGGGAGGGCGCTGATAGCCGGCATACCATGCGGAATTGCGCAGCGGCTGGCCGTCGTCGCCGATAATGTCGAGGTTGGCGTAGATCATGTCCCAGCAGGGATGGCGCTCGAGCGCGGCGACCATCTTCTCGAGGAACTGGGGCTTGAAATAGTTGTCGCAGCTCGTCCAGGTCAGGTACTCCCCGCGCGCCAGCCGGAACCCGCGCGAGAGCGTGCGCGGGATCTTGCGGTTCTCCTGGTGGATGGCGCGCACGCGCGGGTCCTGGCGCGCGTAGCGGTCGATAATCGCGCCCGTGCCATCCTTCGACCCGTCGTTGATGACGATCAGCTCGAAGTTGGAGTAAGTCTGGTTGAGGATGGTGTCGATGGCTTCGGCGATCATGTCCTCGCCATTGAAAACGGGCAGCACCACCGACACCAGCCCGGGTTCGGCGGGAGCGCGGACTCCGTCGAGCGCCGGGCCGTAGGCCGCGGCGCGGGCGCGCTTGTACAGGTCGAAGGCGTACGCGTACCAGCTCATCTCCCGCTTGGCAAGCGCGCCGCCGAGGGCCAGCCGGAGTCTCCGCGGGACGAGGATCTCATACAGCCGCCGGGTGAGCTCGACCGGCAGCGCCGAGGGCTGCGCCCGGAAGTCGCGCAGCGCCCGCCGCAGGCCGGCCGGCGCGGCCAGGGAGGAGATCCGGCGCATCCAGCGGCCCGGCTGCGCGAGGATCCAGACGGCGCGCGGCGAATCGCGCAGCGCCCGCCGGAGGGAGCGCGGCACAATGGCATGAAGAGCCTTTCGCAGGACCGGCGCCGGCGCGCGCCCCATCAAACGGGCGCTCAAAGCCAGCAGGCTCTCGTTGCCCGCGCCCAGTTGTCCGGCCGCTTCCGAGAGCAACTGGCGGTAGCGGGCGAGCGTTTCGCGCTGCTCGGCCGCCTCCTGGCCGAGGCGCAGGAGTTCCTCGTTCTTCGCGGCCAGCGCCGCCCCAAGCTCGGCGGCGGAGCGGGCCTGAGCCGCCTCCCGCGCCCGGAGATCCGCGATCCGTTCCTCGACCTCCTCACGGGTCTCGCGCGCCTCGCGCAGCTTCTCCCGGATGTCGGCAAGCTGCCGCGTCAGTTCGCCGATTTCCTCCTGCCGGCCGGCAAGCTGTTGCCGCTGCGCTTCGTCGCGCCAGCAGTAGGTCTGCAAGCGGCGCATATGATCGAGCAGAACCCGCTTCAGGATGGCGATGCTTTCGGGCGTGTCGTTCGCCTGGATTGGCGTTGCTGCGGCGTCGAGCCAGGTGAGGATCAGATCGAGGTTGGTTCGGGCCGCTTCGACCAGGCCCGGCACGGCCGCCTCAAGCTGCGCGCGCAGCGCCTGGCGCTGGTCGAAGGTGCTGCGCAGCAGGGCGGCCAGGCGATCGCTTGAGAGGTCTTCGAAGCCGCAAGCGTGGCGCTCCAGCCCAAGCTGCTCCATGGTGTGCCGCACTTTGGGGTCGTAGCACAGGGCGGCCGCGGGAACGCGCGCCAGCGCCGCCAGCACCAGCGAATGCAGACGCATGCCGAACACCATCGCGCAACGGCTGAACAAACCAAGGATCTCCGCCGGCGTGAGCGCGGATTCGATCGTGATGGCGCCGCCGCTGCTCATGAGGCTGCGGACGCGCCGGGCGGCCGCGCCGTCGTCGTTGATGTCGTCTCCGCCCGGAACCGCGGACTGGAAGGGGATGAAGACCAGGCGGACCTGACGCTCGGCGGCGAACCGGTCGAGCGCGCCGGCGGCCTCGGCCATCCAGCCGTCCGCGGCCGTCTCGCCGCCGCCCCAAGGGCGCAGCGCAACCCCGACCAGCGGCCTGGAATCGTCGATGCCGGCCTCGCGCAGGATGGTCTCGACACGTTCCGGACCGGCCGGCTTCAGCAGGTAGGCCAGGTCGGCGGCCAGCCTGACCCGGTCTTCGGGAACGCCAAGCCCCAGAAGCAGATCGCGCGAGGCGCGGTCGCGCACCGTGGCGGCTTGCGCCTGCTCGAAAATCAGGCGCGCATACTGCCGCCCGGGCCCGGTGCGCAACGGCCCCACGCCGGCCGCGCATACGATCATCGGTTTGTCCAACAGGGACGCCAGCAGAGGAAAGGCGGCGAAAAAGCTCATGCCCCAGTGTTCCGGGGTCAGCGTGGTGGCGGTATCGACTCCCCAGTAATCCTGGAACAGCCCGCCGCCGCCCAGCACGATCAGGTCGCAGGCCGAGGCGGCGGCGATCAGATCGTGCAGGTTCCGCCAGTGGACCGCGTCCACGTCCAGGCCGCGCCGGGTCTCTTCGGGATCGCCGGATACCACGGTCACGCCGAGCCCCGGGCGTTGGGCGCGCAGACCTCCCACCAGCGCCGCCAGAATCGCCTCGTCGCCGGTATTCCGCCAGCCGTAATAGCCCGCGATCAGAACCCGCCGCACGCCCTCCGGCAGAGGCCGCGGTAGTGGCCGCGCCGCCTCCGGCTCGGCGCCGACGGCGCCGGAGGCGGGCGAAGGTTCCGGGTGGGGGGTTGAGGCCGCCCCGCTCCGGTCCGGCTGACCGCCGCCGGCCAGCGCCGCGTCCGGCGCGAGCCGGGTTGCGCCGCGAGGGGCGCCTTCCGTCAAGCTGTTTTCCCGCAGCGGGCGGGCGGCGCCAGGTGCGCCGGGAGCGGGATGGAAGGTTCCGCCCCCGTGAGGTCCGGTGTGGGGAGCGCCCGGATCGAGGTCCGGGCAAGGTTGAGGTGCTGCGCCGCCCCCGGGAACCAAGGAGTCCGATCCGCCAACGGCACGGCCGGCGGCGGCCGTCGCGCCGCCCCCGGCGGCGTTGAAGCTGGTTGGTCCGCTCATCCCCTGGGGCCTTGCCACGCGCACACCGGTAAGCCGTTCGCGCGGCAAGCATGGAAGTCAACCGGCGCAGCCATTCGAGCCTATGATAGCCATTTCCTTCCCCGCCCGGCAGGCCGGGACGGCTCCGGGAGTGGCTGGGATCGAGGGCGCGGCCGCCGGCCAAACGCGCGTCCAGCGCCGCTCCGCGCGGCGCTCTGAAACCAGTGGCTATACTACTGTTGTGTTTCGCTCCCGGCAACTTCCAAGAGGACGGCTCCGGATCGTCATTGTCTCCCCGGACCGTCACCTGATCTACGATGGGAGCACGCCGGACCGGACCGGCGTCGGCGGAGGGGTAACTGTCCGCATCCGCGTCGCGGCCGCTCTGGCGCGGCGCGGGCACTCCGTGAGCTTGATCGTCAACTGCCCGCGCCGGGCGAGCTTCCACGGCGTCCGCTACCTGCCGCTCGATCAGGCCGAACGCGTGGAGGCCGATGTGCTCGTGCTGCACACCACCGGGGGCGCGCTCGATCTGCGGCCCGCGCTCGCCCGTATCCTCTCCGCCAGGTTGCGGATCGTCTTCGTCGACGGTGTTGACGAACCCGGCGGCATGAGCGAGGCCGCTCCGGATCTGCTCTACGCCCCGAGCAACTTCATCGCCCGTACCGCCATCCGTGACTGGCGCTTCCCGCGCGCCAAGATTTTCGTGACGCCGCACGGCGTCGAGCCGTCCTTCTTCCGCCCTGCCCTGTTCGGCTCGAAGCCAGGGAACGATCCCCGGCGGCTGCTGTACACCAGCCATCCTTCGAAGGGCATGCAGGCGGCGGTAGGCCTGCTGCGGCTGCTGCGGTCCGAGGACCCGGGCTTTGAACTGCACGTCTATGGCGGCAACCGCCTGTGGGCGGAGCAGGAGGCCAACCCCAGGGCCTCCGAGCCTGGAGTGGTCTACCACGGCCTGACCGGCCAGGCGAGACTGGCCCGCGAGCTGAAGCGCGGCGGATTCGCCATGCACCTGCAAACCCGCCCGGAGCCTTTCGGCATCTCGCTGGTCGAAGCCATGGCCGCCGGCGTGCTCCCGCTGGCTTCCCCCGTCGGCGCTTATCCGGAGCTCGTCCGGCACGGGTTCAACGGTCTGCTGGTGGATGGAGATCCCAACGATCCGGGGACGCACCAGCGGGCGGCGGAATGGATCCGCTGCCTGCTCCGCCGCCCGGGCTTCGCCGCCTACCTGCGGCGTAACGCCAGGGCCGCGCCGCTCAATTGGGATCAGGTCGCCGAAGCCTGGGAGGAGCATTGGGCCTACTGCCTCGATGGCGCCAGGGTGGAATCCCGCCCGCCCGGCCAGGGCTGTCCCGAGTGCGGCGGACCGTGGCTGCCCCTGGCCGACGGCTATCATTGCACCGGCTGCGGCATGTATAGCCGGGACGGACTGGTCCAGTGACGCCGGGCATCCTTCAGCGGGCGTATGCGGCGGGACTGGAACGCTACCGGCGGAGCGAAGAGCGCGGCGGCGCGGCTTCGGCCTACTGCCGCGTCTTCCGGGCCGCCATCCGCGCGGCCGTCCCCGTGTTGGCGTTCTCGCGGCGTCTGTCGTTCCCGGCGCGCGCCACCGGCGGCTGGTGGTGGATCTGGCGCTGGCGCTTCGAATTCCTCATGGGGTGGCTGGAACCTGAGTCGCTGGCGGTGTGCCGCCGGTTTATCCGCCCGGGTATGACGGTGGTGGACATTGGGGCTCATATCGGCTACTACACCCGCTTCTTCTCCCACTGGGTGGGGCGCGGCGGCCGCGTCCTGGCCTTCGAGCCCAACCCGGAGAATTTCGCCGTCCTCCAGCGCAACGTCGGCGGCTCGAGGTACGCGAACGTGGAGTTGTTTCCCATGGCGGTCAGCGGCCAGGATGGCGTTCTGCCCCTGCACGTCTCGCCGGGACACAGTAACCACAGCCTGTTGGCCGGCTACACGCCCGGCCAGGAGGTGATCGAGGTGAAAACCACCACGCTCGATTCCTTCCTCGCCGCCCGGGGCGGGGCGCCGGTGGATTTCGTCAAGTGCGACGCCGAGGGCGCCGAGCCGCTGGTGCTGGCCGGCATGCGGGAAACCATCGCCCGCTCGCCCGCGCTGAACTTACTGTTCGAATACAACCCGCCGGCTCTGCGCTGCGGCGACACGCCTCCGCGGGAGTTTCTCGGCCGTCTCGAGCGCGCCGGATTCGACGTCCGGGCTGTCCTGCCCAACGGTTTGCTCGCTCCGCTTTCCGAGGAGGGCGAGGAATCCGTGAACATCTTCTGCCGCGGCTCCGCCCATCTCGCCGGGCTCCCTTGAAGGCGCCGCGCTTCCGGATGCCCGCGGCGGTGTTGACTTCCGGCCCGGTCGGATGGTACAACCGTCTCGCCTCGAGAGGAGGGGCGTTCCGAATGGCGATGAATCTCTCCCGCAGACGCGCCCTGCGCGCGGCCGGCGCCGCTTCGCTGCTATCCGCCGCCCCCGCTGCCGCGGCTCGCGCCTGGCCGCCCGCCGAAACCGCCGCCACGCCCAAGTTGTGCCTGGAGCTTTCCGGCGGCCGCCTGTCGGCCGGCGGCGAGGAGCCGCGCGGCATCCGCCGGGTGAAGCAGTTGGGCGTCACGCACGTTTTGAGCGGAGGCCCGCGCATTCCCTGGCAGGAGAGCGAACTCCGCGCCCGCATCGAGCGCCTTAAAGCCGAGGGCATCACGCTCTACAACCTGATGATCGGGGGCTTTCCGAATACGCTGCGGGGGCTGCCCGGCCGCGACCAGGAGATCGAGCAGGTGATTCAATCCATCCGCGCGGCCGGGAAGGCCGGCCTGCCGGTGATCGAGTACAACTTCTACGCCCACCGGCTCACGGAAGGTTACTACGAGGAGATAGGCCGCGGCGGCTCGGGGCTGACCGCCTTCAGTTACTCCAAGGTCAAGGACCTGCCCCCGCTGCCGGGCATCGGCCCTTTCAGCCTCGAACAGATGTGGAGTAACATCACTTACTTTCTTAAGGCGGTCGTGCCCGAGGCCGAGAAAGCCGGGGTGCGGCTGGCCCTGCACCCGAACGATCCGCCCGCGCCGCTCAGCCGCGGATCCGGCCAGATCATGGGAACCCTGGCCGGCTGGAAGCGCCTGATCGAAATCGTCCCCAGCCCGGCCAACGGAATTACCTACGACTGCGGGGTGACGCGCGAAATGGGGGAGGACCCGGTGGAGGTCTGCCGCTATTTCGCCTCCCGACAGCGCATCAACCACGTCCATTTCCGCAACGTGGTGGTGCGCAAACCCTATGAGGATTACACCGAGGTGGCGCCCGACGAAGGCCAGGTGGACATGTTCGGCGTGATGAAGGAACTGGTCCGCAACCGGTACACGGGCGTCATTTATCCCGAGCACCCGCGCGCGCTCGACGCCGACCGCGAGAACCCGGACTTCAAACCGTTCTATCCCGGCGGCGGCGGTTACACGGGATTCGCCTTCAACGTCGCCTACGCGCGGGCCATGCTCCAGGCGGCGCTGGCCTCGGTCTGATGCGGGCTGAGGTGGATTTCCCCCGGCGCCGGCCTCGCCCGCCGTACAATTGAGGGTGACGAGGTGCTCCCTATGCGGCTGTGGGGTGGTTTGCTTCTGGCGGCGGGGCTGCTGGCTCAGGAGAACTCGCGGGCCGAACCCGGCGGCGAACGGGAAGCGGAAGCCTGGGCGCGGCAGGACGCCCGCCTGGTGGGCGGGCGGGTGCCGATCGGTATCCTGCGCGGCGATTTGCAGAGCTGGCGCGGCACGCCCGCCAGCGGGGAATTCACGCTCCGGACGCCGGATGGCAACCTCTACCGCTGCATGTACAACGACAAGACCTACTTCGAGCGGGACCGGCTGCGCATCGCCGTCACGTCGCTGCGGACCGGCGACGAACTGGACATCGTCTCCGAC
>CAKZVG010000534.1 GCA_937921835.1 uncultured Bryobacteraceae bacterium
CCTTAACATCGCCGAAAAGGTGTTTCCGATCTCAAAATATTCCCAAATCGTTGAAGAAGTCAACCATCTTCCAGGAAGCTTTCTGCCAAGCTTTCTGGAAGATGGTGTTAGATGGGCCATGCTTTATCTCTACGTCAAAAGTCGCCTCGCCAAAAACCTACGCCGGTCGCCCTACCGTGCGATAGCCGGTCAGCGTCACGAAGACGTTGCCCGCCTCGTCCACCACCGTGGCGTCGAAGCGCTCGCCGTCGTTGGGCGTGACGCCGATGCAATAAAGTCGCCGCCCCTCCGCCTCCTCCGGCTGACGATAGGCAATCACCTTCTCGAAGCCTAGCGGGAAGGCCATCGCCTGTTTCACCTGCGTATGCCACAGCGCCGCCGCCTGAAAACATAGCTCCACCAGCCTTGGCGCCATCAGCAACGCTGTGTTGGCCGGCTCAACGTCGGCGGGCAAGTCGTGCGCCATCAAGGCGATGCACTGCGCCCCGTCGATGCCCGCCCGCTCGATTACCTGATAGGCCGGACCGTGGAAGAACGTCTTGTAGATTTCCTGCGCCGTGATCGGCAGGCTTTCGGCGGCTGGCGGCGTGAAGGGTAGGGTCGGCTTCTCCGCCGACGCCGTCGTCAAGCGCACGTCGGCGATGAAGTGCTCCTTAACTTGCACCGGCAAGCCCTCCTTCGCCGGTTTGGTGACCGAACGCAGCATCACCCTCGCCAGCAGCTCGCCACCGCCTGCCGGCTTGACCGTTGCGCTCAGATGAAGCGTGCGCGGCTCCCTGCGGAAGAATTTGAAGGCGCCCAACATTTCCTCATGCTCGACGCTCACCACGCGATAGCCGGGCGCGGCCACCATCGCCGTCTGCGCCAACGCCTCGGTCGCCATCACGCCAGGCAACCAGGGCGTTCCTTCGTCCGGCGCGTGGTCGAAGAGGAAGGGCTGCACCTTCGGGTCAAGCGTCGTCTCGACTTCCAGGCCGCCGTAGAGGCGATAGGACTTGACCGCGCCGACCATCAAGAACGGTTGCTTGCGCGCGGCGAGCCAGGCGCTGAGTTTATCCACATCGAGGCCGCCGGTGGGGTCTTTTTCATCGAGCCAGGCGCCGAGGCGGCCGGCGACGACCACCTCCCCGCGCGCTCCGCCGTAGGTCAGCTCGCGGCGGATGGTGGGCACCCCCGCTTCGGGCGGCAGCATGTCCACGCCAAGTGATTCGAGAATTTGCTGCACCGAGCCGCGTGAGGCCATGCCGATCTGCCCCCACGCCGTCCAGTCGATGGCGATGCCGCGCGTCTGTGGTCGCCAGGTCCGCATGCTGCTGGTGATCTTGCAAAGCAGGTCATTGGCCGCCGAATAGTCGGTCTGACCGTTGTTGCCGAAGCGACCGGCCACCGAGCTGAAGCTGACCGTTGCACCGATCGGCATTCCTCTGGCAGCCTTGAGCAGGTTGAAGAAGCCGTCAGCCTTGACGTCGTAGACCAGGGCGAACTGGTTCGACTCCTTATTGGGCAGGGTGCGGTCGAGGAGCAGCCCGCTGGCGTGGAGCAGCACGTCGATCTTGCCGTGACGCCGGCGAATTTCTTCGACCACCGCCGCCACCTTGTCGCCGTCGCGCAGGTCAAGGCTGTAGTAGTGGGCGGTTCCGCCCGCCGCCTCGACAGCTTCGATGGCGCGCAGCGCAGCCTCCTGTCGTTCGATTGCCAGGATGCGGTCGTCGATCTGTTTGGGCGTCACTTTTTCGCCCGCCGCCTTCGCCTCCGCAATCAACGCCTGTTTGAGCGTCTCTCGCCCCTGGCGGAAGAGGGCGACGTATTTGTCGTCGCGCGCTGGCGCCTGCACCAGGTCGAGCAGGTAGAAGACGCCGCCGCTGTGGGCCGCCAGGTCCACCGTGATGGCGCTGGTGATGCCGCCGGCTGCGCCGGTCACCACGAAGATGGTGTCCTTGCCGAGCGCCATGCCAGGAGCGCCGTCCCTGGCCGGCTGTTCTTCCAGAGAAACGGTGTAGCGCTGCCCCTCAAAGTAGCCAACCTCGACGACGCCTGGATCGAAGAGCGCCTCGGCGATCAGCTGTTCGGCAGGCTCCACCGTCTTGCGCGACGCCTCGAAATCGACGGCTTTGACGGTGACGCCTCTGCCGACTTCACGCAGAGCCTGTTCCATATTGTAGGCTTTGGTGAAGCCTACGACTGCGCCGCCCAACGGCGCAACGGCGGGAGCCAGGCCGTAGCCGTGTAGACCGCCCAATCGCGTCGCAGAGATCAGGAACGTGTTTTGGCCGCTCACACTGTCATAGAGCGCACGCATCGTCGTATAAAGATTCTTCACGCGCACGCGATTGGACTCGCGCCACTCCTCCGCCGTCATCTCCTCGATCGGCGGCTCGACGTCCAGCGCCGGCAGCCAGAAGACGCCCTGAATCTTACCCTCGGACAGCCATGTTCTGAGTTGGGCGTCCAGGGCGTCCGTTGCGACGCCTGGCTCGAGCGTGAGCACGGTGGCCCCGCGCTTTTGCAGCTTTTCCACCAGCTTCTGCCCAACGCCGCCCCGGTCGAGCATGACGACGATGCGGCTGTCTGCGCCGATCGTTACGCCTATACCGCCTTCTGCCGGGACGTGGTTCGCGGCGTCAACCGCAGTTGGGTCCGCAACCTCTACCGGTTCTCCGTCCGGCCCAACCTGGCTTTCTACTTTCAGGTGCCGCTCGAGGTTGCCCTCGGCCGCATTCTGGGGGGCAGGGACGCCATCAAGTACTACGAAGCCGGGATGGATCTCAGACTGAGCAGGAACGTGGAAGAGAGTTTCCGCCTGTTCCAGGGAAGAATCCTCGAGGAGTATGACAACATGGCCGAGGAGATGGGATTCCACATCATCGACGCCACCGGCTCCATCGAAGAGCAGCAGAGCCAGATGCGCGAGATCGTTCTGCGGGAGCTGGGCGAGAGCCTGGAACATGTGCTCAAAGCCCCGATAGGAGTGTGGGATGGATCCCCGCAGGCAACCGCTTGAGTTCTATTCCGAGCCCCTTCCCGGCGTGGACACCGCCGAGTTGCAGGGCCGCCTGATCGTCATCGAAGGTCCCGACGCGGTGGGGCGCTCCACCCAGATCATGCGGCTGCGGCCGTGGCTGGAGCACCAGGGACACGCGGTGCTCGACACCGGCATGGCCCGCTCGGCGCTGGCCGGAAAAGGCATTCAGCAGGCCAAGGAGGGCAACACTCTCGGCCCGATCACGATGACGCTGTTCTACGCCACCGATTTCGCCGACCGGCTCGAGAACGAAATCATCCCCGCCCTGCGGGCCGGCTTCGTCGTGCTCACCGACCGTTACATCTTCTCGCTGATGGCCCGCGCCATCGCGCGCAACGAAGACCGGAACTGGATCGAGAAGGTGGCCGGCTTCGCGCTGGTGCCGCACGCGATCTACTATCTTAAGGCCGACGTCTCCCACCTGGTCTCGCGCGTCGTGCTCGGCCGCGGCGCCTTCGACTACTGGGAGAGCGGGATGGACATGCGCTTCGGCGCCGACATGCACGACAGCTTCGTCCGCTATCAGACGCGGCTCATCCGGACTCTGGACCGCATGTCGAAGAAGTACGGCTTCGTCGAGGTCGACGCCACCAAACCCCCCGACGCGATCTTCGCCGAACTCCAGCGCCACATCGGCGGACTGTTCGCCAGGCCGAAAGCCTCGCCACAACCCGTCCAGCGCGCCTCCCGGCGGCGGAGCGCGAGCCGGCCATAGCCCTCGGCGCGGCATGGACCATTCGTAGCACGATTCTTGTGAAGGTGCTACCATTGGGTCACCATGCGTTCTTTCTGTCTTCTCTTACTGGCTGCGGCCGGGGCCGTCCGGGGGCAGACCACCGTCCGTGTGGTGGATTTGCTGGACGCTTCCGTGCCGGGCGCCCGGGTTGAGGCCCGTGCGCCCTCCGGAGACACGCAGGCGAAACGGACCGGACCGGACGGGCAGGCCGTCTTCGATCTCGCGCCGCCGCTGTCCATCCGCGTCGCCGCGGAGGGCTTCGAACCCGCCTCGGAGGCCATCCGGACGGCGGGCGGCGGGACCCGCGTCATCCGCCTGCGCCCCGCCATCCTGCGAACGTCCGTGGACGTGGTGGTGCGGGACGAGCCGGACCCGATGGCGCCGGCGGAAACCCGGCTGGAGATCGAGCGCACCGGCGCCCGCACCGTCCTCGACGCGGTGGACCGCCTGGTGCCGGGCGCGTTCGTCACGCGGCGCGGAGTGATGGGCTACGGCATCGCCACCAACGGCACGGGCGCCCTCTCCATCCGCGGCGTGGGCGGATCGCCCAACACCGGCGTGCTGGTGGTAGTCGACGGGCGCCCGGATTTCATGGGCCTGATGGGCCATCCGCTGCCCGATTTCTACACCCTCTCGGATGCCGCCACCGTGACCGTCATCGAGGGTCCGGCCAGTGTCCTTTACGGAAGCAATGCCATGGGCGGAGTGGTTGAGATCCGTCCGTGGGTTCCGCGCGAGGGCTACAGCACGCGCCTCACCGCCAGCGGCGGATCGTTCCGCACCGGCCAGTACAATCTCTCGCACGGGGCGGCCTTCGAACGTGGCTGGTATTCCGTCAACGCCGGCGCCGCGCACACCGCGGGGGATCGGCAGAGTTCGGCCTTCCGCAACCAGGACGGCACTTTGACGGCCGGCTACCTGCTGTCGCCCGTCTGGCGCGCCTCGCTCGAAGGGCGCTACGGGCATTTCCACGTCGAAGACCCGGGACCCGTTGTGGCGCCGCTCGCCAACAGTTACGCGCGCGTCGGCCGCGGCGGCTTCACCGCCAGCCTGGACAACGCCGCCGGCCGTCTGTGGGGCCGCGCGCGCGTCTATTCGAGCTTCGGCAAACACCTCATCACGGACGGCTTCCGCTCGACCGACCGCACCATCGGCGTTCGCGCCGACCAGAACGTTGCCCTCGCCCCGGGCCTTACCGTGCAGTTTGGCGCCGACATCGTCAACTATGGCGGGCGGGCGCGCAACGTCGCCCGCTCCCTGAACTTCGGCGAGCATACGCTTACCAGCGCGGCCGGCTTCGGCCGCGCGCAGTGGCTCCCGGGGCGGCGGCTGCGCCTGCACTCCGGGCTGCGCTACGAGAGCAACTCGCTGTTCGGCGCCACCACGGCGCCCGAGTTCGGCGCGGCTTTAACCCTGCGTGAAGGCTACAGCCTGGCGGTCGAGGCGGCCAAGGGCTACCGCAATCCGACCATTCGCGAACTTTACCTGTTTCCCGCCCCGAATCCCAACTTACTGCCCGAGTATCTTTGGAACTACCAGGCAACGTTTCAGGCGCGCCCGGTTGCCTCGCTATCGGCCTCGGTGACGGCTTACTACGCCGATCTTACGAATTTGATTCTGACCACCGGAAGGTTCCCCAACCTCCGGCTGCTGAACACCGGCTCGGTTTTGAATCGCGGCATCGAGACCACCGCCCGCTGGCGCGCCGCGCGGCGCGTCACCTTGCAATCGGGCTATGCGTGGCTGCGGTCCACCAACCTCCCGCCCTACTTGCCGCGGCATAAGTTCAACTTCGGCTTCGACGTCGACGCCGGCAAGGCGTTTCTCCATTTCGGGGCGATGGCGGTGGGCGAGCGCTACGGCAACGCGCAGCGCACGGTGACGCTCGATTCCTACACCCTGGGAACTCTCAAGGTCACGGTCCCGCTGGGCCGCGCCTGGCGCCTTCACGCCTTGGTGGATAACCTTTTCAACCAGGATTACCAGGTGCTTCCCGGATACCCGATGCCGGGCGCCAACGCCATGGGCGGGTTTACACTGTCCTTTTGACGATGCAAGGCGCGCGGCGGCTCCGTTCGATGGTGATCAGCGCGGCCATGGCCGGGCTGGCGCTGGTGTTGCCGGTGGCGTTTCACATGACGGGACTGGGCAGCAAGTTCCTGCCGATGCTGCTGCCGCTGCTGTTGAACGGCTTCTTCGTCGCCGTTCCCTGGGCGCTGCTCACCGGCGCGGCGGTGCCGCTGATCTCCTCGCTCGCAACCGGCATGCCGCCGTTGTACCCGCCGGTCGCGGCGGCGATGTCGGTGGAGGGCGCGGTGCTGGGCGGTGTGGCGGCGGCCCTGTTCCGCGGCAATCCGAAGCGGCTCTGGATTGCGCTGCCGGCGGCGGTTGCTCTCGGCAGGCTTTCCACCCTGGCCAGCACGTTCCTGCTGGCTTGGCTGTTCGATCTGCCGCCGGGCTTTGCTTCCGCGGCGGTTCTGCTGCAAGGACTGCCGGGCGTCGCGCTGCAACTGGCCGTTGTCCCCCTGGCCGTCAGCGCGCTGTCACGCCGCCGGGGGATTCTGTTCACCCATGAACCCCAACCGGAAGCGTGAGTACTTCAACGAGCTGGCCGGGCGCTGGGACCAGCTTCCGGCGCCCCCGGGCGCCAGCGACCGGGTCGAGCGGTTTGTCGCGGCGGCGGCCGCTCCCGGAGCGCGGCTCATCCTCGACGCCGGTTGCGGCACCGGCATCCTCCTTCCCGCGCTGCTTCGCGCCGCGCCGCAAAGCCTGGTTGTCGAGATGGACCTGGCCGAGAAGATGCTGGCCGAAGGCCGGGCGAAGCGCGACTCGGCACGCGTGGCGCGGGTGTGCGGCGACGCGCGGCTGCCGCCCTTCGCTGCCGGAACGTTCGACCTGGTGCTGTGCTTCGGCGTGCTCCCGCACCTGGCGCCTGTCGAGGACGCGCTGCGCACGCTTCTCAACTGCCTGCGCCCGGGCGGGCTGCTTTCGGTGGGCCACCTGATGGGCAGTGAGGCGCTGAACGCCCTGCATGCCTCGCTTGATCCGGCGGTGGCCGAGGATCGCCTGCCCCCGGCGGCTTCGCTCGCCGCGACTCTGGAGGCCATGGGAGCGGACGTCGCGCGCGCCGAAGATGCTCCCGGCGGTTATCTCGTGCAGGCGCGGAAACGGGCCTGACGTGGCGGGCTGGCGCGGAGCGTTTTCCGTTCTTCTTCTGCTCGCGGTTCCGGCGCTGATGGCGGTGCGCGGCACGGGCCTGCTGGCGGCGGCGCTGGCGGCGGCGCTGGCGGTGCGCCTGGCGGTCGATCCACGGCCGCGCCCCTTGCTCATGCTGCTGGTTCCGCTGGCGTGGTTTTCGAGCGCACTTCTTGCGCTCCAGTGGATCGGCGGACGGCCGGACCCCGCGCTGCCGCTTCGTACGGCGGCGATCGTGCTGCTCACGGTGACGGCCTTCCGCGCCGCGCCGTGGAAGTCCATGGCGGGCGCGCTCTCCCCTCGCTCGCCCTTCTACACGCTGGGGCTGTATCTGCTGTTCGTGCGTCACTTCGCCGCCATCCTGGCCGCCGAGGCCTGGCGCACGCTGCGCACGCGCTCGATGAACGCACCCAGCCTGTTCCGCCGCGGCGGCGCATCGTCGCTCGTCTGGGCGCTGGCCAGCATTGTTCGCCGGACGCTCGACCGCGCCGAGCGCTTCTACGCCGCGCAACTGCTGAAGGGACTCGCCGGATGAAGGCGGTGATCGACGTCTCCGGGTTGACTTTCTCCTACGGCGCGGCGCCTGTCCTGCGTGGCGTCAGTTTCCGCATCCAGGAGGGCGAGCGGGTCGGCCTGGCCGGGGCGAACGGCTCGGGTAAGAGCACGCTGCTGTGGTGCCTGGCGGGATTGCTGCGCGCACCCGGCGTGCGCGTGGCGTGCCCGGGGGGGCTGGGGTTCGTCTTTCAGAATCCCGAGGACCAGTTGTTCATGCCCTCGCTGCTCCAGGACCTGGCGCTGCCGCTGTTGCAGGTCGGTGCGGCGCGCGACGGAGCGCGTGAGGCGGCTCGCGAGTGCCTGCGCCGCTTCGGTCTCGAGGCGTATGCCGATGAGCCCGCCGCGCACCTCAGCCTCGGGCAGCGCAAACGCGCGGCGCTGGCCCTGGCGCTGGTTCGGCGGCCCGGCCTTTTGCTGCTCGATGAACCGACCGCGGAACTCGACGGCCGCGCCGTGCGGTTGCTGGCGGCCATGCTGCGCGAGGTCGCCGTGACGCAGGTCATCGCCAGCCATCATGTCGAATTCCTGGCCCGGGTGACGGACCGCCTGCTGGTGCTGGGCGGCGGCACGCTGCTCTTCGACGGACCTACGGCCGAGGGGTTGGCCGATGCGGCGCTGCTCGACCGCGCGGGCCTGGTCTGAGTCGGCTATCATACGGCCATGACCAGGCGTGAATGGTTGGCCGCGGCCGCGCTGTCCCCGGCGCTTTCCGCCGCTGGCGAGGACAAGCTGATTTCCGTGCAGGTGAAACGCAAGCCGGCGGACCCGTGGCAGGAGTTCCCCACCCGCACGGTCGCCGGACTGGCCGGCTTCCGCCCTGCCCGCGCGGCGAAGCTCTCGCGCTATGGCGGCCGCATGGACCGCAGGTTGGCC
>CAKZVG010000535.1 GCA_937921835.1 uncultured Bryobacteraceae bacterium
TGGCGCGCGCCAGTTGCAGCGGCGTGACGGTGAGCGCACCCTGGCCGATGGCGACCGAAATGGTCTCCCCCGCGTACCACTTCTGCCGAAACGTGCGCATCTTCCATTCCTGCGACGGCACCAGGCCTTCCTTCTCGTGCGGAAGGTCGATGCCCGTCTTCTCTCCCAGCCCGCACATCTTGGAGAATTCGGCAAGTTTGTCGATGCCCAGCCGGTTTCCGACGTTATAGAAGAACACGTCGCAGGATTGCACCATTGCCTTGTGCAGGTCGACGGCGCCGTGGCCCCGCTTCTCCCAGCAACGGAAATACCGGCCGTAGAAGGAGGCGCCGCCCGGACAGCGGACGCGGAAGTTGTCGTCGACCACGCCCGCCTCCAATCCGGCCAGCAGCACCACCGGCTTGAAGGTCGAACCCGGCGCGGCCTGCGCCTGGATGGCGCGGTTCAGCATGGGATTGTCCGGGTTCTCGACAATCTCCTTCCAGTCCTCGCTCCGGATGCGGCCCGCGAACTTGTTGGGGTCGAAGGTGGGATGGCTGACCATGGCCAGCACCTCTCCGTTGCGCGGGTCCAGCGCCACCACCGCCCCCTTGCGGTTCTCCATGCCCAGTTCCGCCACCACCTGCAAGTCCAGGTCGATCGTGAGTTGCAGGTTCTTGCCCGCCACCGCTTCCTTGATCCCGAGCACGGCGCGGTGCCGCCCCCGGTTATCCACCATCACCTGCCGCTGCCCGTCGATCCCCATGAGCGTGTCGTTGTACTGGCGTTCGATGCCGAACTTGCCGATGACGTCGCCCTGATCGTACTTGGCGTATTCGAGCGTGTTCAGTTCGCTCTCGCTTACCTCGCCGACATAACCGATGACGTGGGCCGCGAAGCCACCGGTTGGATAGAGCCGGCGCTGGGCGGGGATCAGTTCCATCTCCGGGAAGGTCTCCGAATCCCGGTTGGCTTCGACGAAGGCAAGTTCGCCGGGAGTCAGCACCTCCTTGATGATGATCGGCTCATAGGCGGGACGGGAACGGAAGCGGCGCAGGCGGTCCTCCAGGTCCCTGACCGGGATGTTCAGGCCCTGCGCGATGTAGCGCACGTGCTCCGGCTTGAGGTTCTCGCGCGACAGAATCAGGCTGTAGGATTCGCGATTGTCGACAATCACGCGCCCGTCGCGATCGAGGATCTTGCCGCGGGGAGCGAGCACCGGAATGGACTTAATGCGGTTGCGCTCGGCCCGCTCGTTATACATCTCGGGATTGCGCACCTGCAAGTCCCAAAAGCCCGAGATGAGAAAGAGCATCACGGCGACGACGAGATACTGGAATACGGCGATGCGCCCGCTCGGGAATTTGGTCTCGTCGCGCAGCGGAGGCTCGGCCTCGATCGGTTCCTTCAGGCGCCGGAGACTCGGAAACAAGTTCACAATGAACCGGACAACTAGCCCGTCTCTTTCAGTTTATCCAAAAGCTGG
Source organism: uncultured Bryobacteraceae bacterium (assembly GCA_937921835.1). Lineage (GTDB taxonomy): Bacteria > Acidobacteriota > Terriglobia > Bryobacterales > Bryobacteraceae > CAKZVG01. Next base: position 1,466 of record CAKZVG010000535.1, read on the forward strand.
AACAACGGAACGGCCACCGCCGCGTTCAGCAGTCCGGAAAACGCCGTCAGTTGCGCGTCGAAGACGAGTTGCTGCCCGAGCAACGCGCGCGCCAGCACCCAATAGAAAAACTGGTGAAAGAAGAAAAAGAAGAACGCCAGGATGAGCCGCACCAGCGGGTTATCCATGTCCAGCCGCAGGCTCACCGAGGCCGCGAAATAACCCACCAGCGTCTTGACGATTCCGAACATCCCCACCGGGTGGCCGGAAAGCGAGTCCTGAGCCAGACCGATGCCAGCGCCGAGAAACAGACCCACCACCGGCGAACGCCGCATCAGCGCGAAATAGACGGTGACCAGCAGCGGCAGCTCGAGGTAGGCCAGGTAGACCAGAAACATCGGCACGTAAACCTGGAACAGAATCGCCAGCAAAGGGGTGAGAATCAGCGCGGCGGGCCGGTATCGGCTGATGCGGGTCTTGCGGGGGTATTCGCTGAACAGCCCGTCGTATTCGGTCATTGCCGCGAAGGGGGCGCCGGAGGACGGCCGGGATTGGACTCAGCACCGTCCGGCCGCGGCGGTACGGGCTGGACCGCCCCGTCCGAAGCCGGCGCCGGCGGCCGCGCGGGGCTCTCGGCCGGGGGCCTCGCCTGCCCCGCCGCCGGTCCGCTGGCCGGATTCGGGTCGGCGCCCGCTGGCCGGGATGGAACCGATGGCGTTGCGGGCCTGGCCTGCGCGGGCGGGGCGGCCGCGCCCGGGTCTCCGCCGGTGCTCCCACCGGGTTTCGAGGGCGTTGCGGGCGCCGGCGGGGTCCGCGCCGGGTCCGGCAGGTTGAAATTCGGAGGCCGGGATCCCGGCGCGCCTTCCCCGAAGACATGGCCCTGGGCCTCGCCGATCCGGCGGTAGCGCTCCCGCAGACGGTCGGCGTCCGTGTTGAGCCCGCCCGGGCCCGCGGGCGCGGCTTCGGTTCCCGTTCCCGCCGGAGGCGGCGGCAGCATGTAAATCGGCTGCGGCGGGGAGGGCGCGAGGTCCGGAATGTCCTGATGCACACCCTCGACCAGGATCAGCACCTCCTCCAAGCCGCGCTGGATTCCGCTTGGCGTAAGGAAGATCTCCTTGGTGAGGTTCTTGCCCTCGCGCACCACGGTGGCGGCGCCGACCGGCAGGCCCTTGGGAAAGATACGGTCGTCACCCGAAGTGAAGAAGATCTCTCCGACCTCCACCTTCTGCTCGTTCTGCACGTATTCCACCGTGAGCACCGAGTGTCCGGTTCCCTTCGCCGTCCCGTGGACCCGGTTCTTCTGCGAGATCACGCCCGCCGCGAAGCTGGGGTCGGTGATCAGCATCACCTGCGAAGCCGTGGGATAGGCGGCGATCACCTTTCCCACGATCCCGTCGGGCGTCACCACCGCCATCCCCTTCATCACCCCCGACCCAAGGCCGCGGTCCACGAAAACCACCTTCGAGTTCACGCCCGGCCCGGTGCCGATGATCCGCGCCGCCAGGGTCTTCGACGGCGTACGGGCTTGAAACGCGGCCAGCGCCTGGGCGCGCTGCGCGGTGGCCAGTTCATTCTCCAGGAAGTGCTTTTCCAGTTTCAGCTTGGCCAGTTCCGCCTTGAGGCGCTCGTTTTCCTGGCGCGCGCCGGCCAGCAGAAAGTAGCTCCGGACCGCCTCCACCGTCCCGCTGCGCACGAACTCAATGGCGCGCGCCAACGGCGTCACCGCCGTGACCGCCCAGACCCGGATCAGGCGCACATCCTGGCTGCTCTTCACCTGGTAGGCCAGCAGCAGCAGTTGCGCGGCGATCACCATCACCAGGATGGTGAGGTTCCGGAAGCGATGAAGGATGAACTCCATGGCGGCTCGCGGCCCGGACTCCTACTCGATGGCGATCCGGCGCAGCAGCTTGAAATCGGTCAACATTTTTCCCGTACCCAGGCACACCGAGGCCAGCGGGTCCTCGGCGATCGAAACCGGCAGCCCGGTTTCCTCGCGGATCCGCTTGTCCAGGTTCTTGAGCAGCGCGCCGCCGCCGGTGAGCACGATGCCGCGGTCGCTGATGTCGGCGCTCAACTCCGGCGGCGTGCGCTCCAGCGCCACCCGAATGGCGTTGACGATGGTGGCCACCGATTCCGACAGCGCCTCGCGAATCTCGCTGTCGTCGATGGTCAGGGTCTTCGGCACGCCCTCGATCAGATTCCGTCCCTTGATCTCCATGGTCAGCGGCCGGTCCAGCGGGTAGGCCGAACCGAGCTGGATCTTGACGGCTTCGGCCGTCCTTTCGCCGATCAGCAGGTTGTATTTCCGTTTGAGGTGCTGCATGATGGCGTCGTCCATTTCGTTGCCCGCCACCCGCACCGAACGCGAATAGACGATGCCCGACAGCGAGATGACGGCCACGTCCGTGGTCCCGCCGCCGATGTCGACGATCATGTTGCCGGACGGCTCCGTGATGGGCAGTCCCGCGCCGATGGCCGCCACCATGGCCTGCTCGACCAGGTGGACTTCGCTGGCCTTGGCGCGGTAGGCCGAGTCGATCACGGCGCGCTTTTCCACCTGGGTAATTTCGCTCGGAACGCCAATCACGATCCGCGGATGGACCAGCAGCTTCCGCCCGTGCGCCTTCTGAATAAAGTAGTTCAGCATGCGCTCGGTGACCTTGAAATCGGCGATCACGCCGTCCTTCATGGGACGGATGGCGACGATGTTCCCCGGCGTCCGGCCGAGCATCTCCTTGGCTTCCTTGCCGACCGCCTCCACCTCGCCGGTGTTCTTGTTGATGGCGACAATCGACGGCTCGTTGACCACCACGCCCTTGCCCTTGGCGAACACCAGCGTGTTGGCGGTGCCGAGGTCGATCGCCAGATCCGACGAGAAGAGGCTGAATAATGACCGGACGTTCATTGTTAAGCTAATCCGAAAGAATCCCTTCGCTAGTCTGAGGACCTGCCGTTCGGGACCCAGACGCGGCTCACCATGGTGGACGCGGGATCCGGAGATGGGGTTGGAGCAGTTCCCCTCAAAGAGTAGCACAACCGCTCCGCGCGGGCCATCCAGCCTTTTCTTTTCAGCAGGATGCTATCCGGGGCCGGTTGAGGCCGCGGCGGCGATCGGGCATAATGAAGCAGGCCCCGGCGTGGGCCGCTAACGTCACTTGAGGAGGCTGTTCCATGGAGCGAGTCACTCGCCGCGGCTGCATGCTGGGCGCGCTGTCGGCCGCGGCCGCGGCGGCCGCACCCGTCCGCAAGCCGGCTCCCGGCAAGGCCGGCATCAAGCTGGCCCTGATGCTGGGAACCGAACCCGGGGAACGTCTGCAACTCGCCAAACAGATCGGCGTGAACCACGCCATCACGGGTGTGGCCGGCGTGCTGGCCAAGCTGCGCCGCGAGGACTACCTTGCCGCGATCCTCAAAATCAAGGCGGATTTCGAAGCCGCCGGCCTCACCGTCGCGGGCGTCGAGAGTCACCCCGTGCCAGCCGAGAAGATCAAACTCGGCGCTCCCGGCCGCGACCAGGAGATCGAGAACTACAAGGCCGCCATCGACGCGCTGGCGCGGGCCGGCATCCGCATGGTCTGCTATAACTTCATGGCCGGCCTCGGCTGGTACCGTACGCGCGTCGACCTCGCTGGGCGCGGCGGCGCGCTCACCAGCGAGTTCGACAACAGCGCCGCCCTGGCGCAAGGTCCCACCCAGTGGGGCGAAATCAGCGAAGAGAAGATGTGGGACAACATCTCCTACTTCCTGAAAGAGGTGATTCCGGTGGCCGAAAAGGCCGGCGTCAACATGGCGCTGCACCCGGACGACCCGCCGCTTTCCCCGTTGCGCGGCATCGGGCGCATCCTCACCAGCGGCCGCAACTTCCGCCGGGTCATGGACAGCGTTCCGAGCAAGGTCAACGGCGTCACTTACTGCCAGGCGAACTTCCTCGCCATGGGGGAGGATATCGAAGCCCTCG
>CAKZVG010000536.1 GCA_937921835.1 uncultured Bryobacteraceae bacterium
TGGGTCCCTGCGGGCGGCTCTCGAAGAAGCCGGGGGCGACCTTGGGGAACATGGCGTAGGTGAGCACGTCCTCGTCGCTGCCGTTGCATCCCGGGAGCGCGATGGCGGCCGAGCGCAGCGTCTCCCACTCCGGCTTCAGGAGATCGGCCGGCCGGACCTTGATCGGCTCCTTGTTGGCGTGCCGGGCGGCAAGCTGCATGACGTGCGCGTCGCGCTGCGCGATGGTCTCGCCGTAATAGCCGAGCATCAGGTCGGCGAACTCCCCGGTGAGCACCTTGTAGGGTCCCATCATGACGTTGAAGACCGCCTGCGTGCCGACGATCTGGCTGGAGGGCGTCACCAGCGGCGGGTAGCCGGCCACCTTGCGAACTCTGGGCACCTCGGCCAGCACTTCCTTGATCTTGTCCGCCGCGCCCTGCTGGCGGAGCTGGTTCTCCATGTTCGAGATCATGCCGCCGGGAATCTGGCTATCGAAGATCTCCGTGTCGACGCCCGTGATGTTGGACAGAAACTCGCGGTAGCGTGGCCGCACCTGGTCGAAATGGCGGCGGATGTTGGCCAGGCGCGCCTTGTCGATCCCCGTTTCGTAGCCCGTTCCCTCCAGCATCTCCACCAGGCTCTCGGTGGGATTGTGGCCGGGGCCGAGGCTGAGCGAGCTGATGCAGGTATCCACGCAATCGGCGCCCGCCTCGATGGCCTTCATCAGGCTCACCATGGTGACGCCCGTGGTGGCGTGCACGTGCACGTGAACCCGCACCTCCTCGCCCAGCGCCTCCTTGATGCCGCGGACGATGTCATAGGCCGCGCGCGGCTTCAACAGCGCGGCCATGTCCTTGATGCAGATCGAGTCGCAGCCCATCTCCATGAGCCGCTCGGCCAGGGTGACGAAATCCGACGTGGTGTGCAGCGGGCTGACCGTGTAGCAGATGGTCCCCTGGGCGTGCTTGCCGGTGCGCAGCACCGCCTCGAGCGCGCGCTTCAGGTTACGGATATCGTTCAACGCATCGAATACGCGGAACACATCCATGCCGTTTTCCGCCGACTTCTCGACGAAACGGTCGACCACCGTGTCTTCGTAGTGCCGGTAGCCCAGCAAGTTCTGGCCGCGTAGCAGCATCTGGAGACGGGTGTTGGGCATCAGCTTGCGGAAAGTCCGCAACCGCTCCCACGGATCCTCGTTCAGGAAGCGGATGCAGGCATCGAAGGTTGCTCCACCCCAGCACTCCGCCGACCAGTAACCGGCCTTGTCGATGTCCTCGCAGGCCGGCACCATATCTTCCATCGCCATGCGCGTGGCCATCAGGCTTTGGTGGCCGTCGCGCAGGATCAGCTCGGTAACGTCGATCTTCCTTGCCATAGAAGTCCTTCAGGATTTAGAACCCCCAGCTGGTCGCCGGCGCGGTTCCGATTTCAGCGTGGTGGTGGCCGCAGCTGCCCCCGGCTACATTGCCCGGGGACTCCCCTGCCGCGCCTTCATTCTGTTGGACGCCCGCCCGGGCGCCAGGGTTGATTGGTTTGCGATGCGAACCGCTGGACCCGCCGCATCGTGGGCGCCGTCCGGCCCGTCCTTGGCGAACCGGATCAAGCCGCGCCGCTCCTTTGGGCGGCAGCGACTGTCCTCCGGGCGACGCGCACCACCGCCCGGTCCACCATCCGCCCGTTCAGGCGAATGGCCCCTTCTCCCTGCTCATCGGCCGCACGGACGATTTGCCGCGCCAGCGACAGTTCCTCCTCCGGCGGCGAAAACGCGGTATTGATGATCTCGAGATGACTGGGATGGATGGCGCCCTTGCCGGCGAAACCCAACCGGCGGGCGCGTTCACAGCTCTCGCGTAGTCCCTCAAGATCGGAAATACTGCCCCACGGCGAGTCGATGGCGTCGATGCCGGCCGCCGCGGCCGCCAGAACCACCTGGCTGCGCGCCAACAGCATGGGTTCCCAATCGGGCGCCGCCCCGATGCTGGCCGCGAAATCATAAGCCCCGAACATCAGCGCCGCCTGCCCGCGCGCGATCGCCGCCGCCGCCAGCACCCCGGCCGCGCTCTCCACCGTCGGGATCACCGGGCAGCCCACATCCAGGCGCAGCGGCTCTTCGACCTTGGGGACCATCAGGAAATCGGGAAGCCGCGCAAACCCGGCCAGCGACTCCAGGTCCTCGCGCATGAAATCGGAATCCGGGCCGTTGATGCGCAAGATCGTTGCGCGCGCCCCGAAATCAACCGTTTCAAGGGCTGCCGAAGCGTTTTCGCGGGCGGCGCGTTTGCGCGAGGCGTCAACCCCGTCTTCAAGGTCCAGAATCTCCGCGTCGCAGTTGAGCGACGCCGCCTTGCGGATGCGATCCGGCCGGTCGCAGGGCACGAACAGCAAGCTTCTGCGCGCTTTCAACATGAATCGGCGCCCCGGGGAGCCCGGCAAAAAAACGGCGCGAATCGATCCTAACTCGCTCCCGAAGGGGGTACTTTCCAATTATATCTCAAACGGGGGCGAATTACTTCAGGCGGGCAGCGGCGCGCGCGAAGGCGAGTTCCAGTTCCTCCTTGGACAGCGCGGTGCTGACGAACAACTCCTGCCGCGCTCCGGCGCCCAGGGCGATCGCCTTCCAGCCGTTTTGCGTCGGCACCGTCACGCGCACCTTCAGTTCGCCGCGCGCGTCGCGCACCTGGCGGATAACGCCCGGGATCACGCTGCGGACCGGCGGGTTGTCTGCGAGCACCCGTTCGAGCAGCGGGCGCAGGCCCTCGATGATGCTGTGTTCGATCTTGAGCCTTCCTTGCGAAGTTCGCAGGCGCATGGGATCTGCCCTCCCTATTCCCGCCAGCCCTGGCCGCCGCGCAGGGGCACGAAGCGGCAGCCGGTGATGGCGCGCGAGCGGACCTCGCCCGCGTGTTTGCTCACCAGGCAAAGATCCTGTTCTTCCAGGTCTCCGACCGGGATTACCAGCCGCCCCGGATCCTTAAGCTGTTCGAGCAGCGCCGGGGGCACGAAAGGCGCCGCGGCGGCCACCGAAACGGCGTCGTAGGGCGCCTCCTCCGGCCAGCCCAGCGAGCCGTCGGCGCAAATCACCCGGACGTCCCCGCCCGCCCCGGCCCGGCGCAGGTTGGCTTCGGCCAGAGCGGCCAGCGCGGGCTGGATTTCGAGGCTTATCACGCGCCCGGCGATGGCGCCCAGCACGGCGGCATGGTAGCCCGAGCCGGCGCCCACCTCGAGCACGCTCTCGCCGCCGGCAAGTTCCAGAGACTCCACCATCAGCGCCGTCATGTAGGGCTGCGAGATGGTCTGTCCGCCACCGATCTGGACCGGCTCGTCCTGGTAGGCCTTCTCGCGCATCTCCGCGGGGACGAACTCCTCGCGCGGGATGGAGCGCATGGCGGCCAGAACGCGCGGGTCGCGGATGCCGCGCCGCCTAAGCTGCCGCTCGACCATTTCCTCCCGTGCCGCGGTGAAATCCATTGTGCCGGGGCGCATCAGAAGCGCTTCTTGTAGAGAAAATCGATGGCGAAGACGCCGTTTTCGTCGCGGATGGCGGCCACCGACCACTGCTTGCTCAAGTCCCATTCCAGGCGGACGATTTGCTGCTTGGCCTCCGACAGATTGGTTACATAGGTGAGCGTGATGTCGGGCGAGATCTGCTGCTCGATGGTGAGCCGGGCTTGGGGTGTGGTGTCGAGGCCGGTGAGCTGCGGATCGATCTTGAGGCGGCTGACTCCGAAGAAGCGCTGCAAGCGGCCGGTCAAGGGCGCCGCGAGCGCCTGCCCGAGCAGGGTGTTGGCGCCGGTCTGAAAACCGCTGTTCTGCCCGGCGATGGTCTGGCTGGCCGCCAGACCGCTCATGGGCGCCCGGCCGACCGCCAGCAGCGCCACGATCTCCTCGGGTTGAAGCGGCGGATCGGAGCGGTAGGTCATGCTCAGCTTGTTGATGCTGCCGGAGAAGTTCAGCGTGACGGTGATGCCGCGCACGCGCGTTTCCAGGTCCAGGTCCAGCACCGGCTCGATCCGCACCGGGTTGAAGAAGCCGACCTCGCCGCGGTTGATGCGGTAGCGGTTGCCGAAGAACTGGATCTCGCCCTGGCTCACCAGGACGTTTCCCAGCACCACCGGTTTGGCCAGCGTGCCGCGCAGCCGAAGATCGAGTTCGGTCTGGAGGTCGCGCGCCAGCGCGGTTTGGAACTGGAGGCCCGGCGAGGAGTCCACTCGCACGTCGAGTTGCATGGAGCTGAGGATGGGATTGGGAACGGCGGGAGCGCCAAGCGGCTTGTCGCCGGCCAGCAAAAGGCTGGCGACGTCGGTGCGGGGCAGGAAAGCGGCCCGCTCCACGGTAACCGAGCCGGTGATGATGCTGCGCTCGGCGGTGCCCGAGAGACTGAGCGAGGCGCTGGCCGTCGTGCTGGTGCCCTCCGGATAGCGCACGCGCGCGCGTTCAGCTTCCGCCTGGAGCCGGAACACCGTCGTTTCGCCGCCGAAGCCAACGAAGCCG
>CAKZVG010000537.1 GCA_937921835.1 uncultured Bryobacteraceae bacterium
GGGAGAGCCGGAAGCGGTCCTCCCGCCGGCCCGGCTATGGCATGGGCTTATGCCCGGTGTAACAGCCCAGCTTCGCAAGCAGACCCCGGAAGTACTTGAGCGACTCCACGTAACGCTCGTCGACGGTGTTCAGGCCGCCCAGTTTGTGCCCTTTCACGATAATCGGAGAGCACTGCTCGTGCGAGAGATAGCCGTTGTAGCCGATTTCCTTGCACGCCCCTAAGAACAGTTCCCATGGCAACACATCTTTCGGGCTTCCGGGAGTGACTTCTTCCCAGCTATACGGCGCGCCGCCGACGGTCAGCGACTTCGCCAGCGAGATGGTGTGCGAATAGACCATCAGCCCCTTCATAGACCGCACCGTCTGGCGGACGAACTCCGGCTCAATGCTCTCAAGCAGCGGCAGATCGAGGCCCACCTTCAGGCTCCGCACGCCCACCTCCTCGATCATGGCCAGCGTCTCTTCGTTGTTGCCGGTGATTTCGGGATGCGTTTGAAGCGCCAGTATGACCCCTTGGTCCTCGGCGTACAGCGCCACCTCCCGCAGCCCGCGCCGGACTTCGTGCCAAGCTTCGAGGAAGTCCTCGTTGCGCGACACCCGCTTGGAGCGCGATTCGAAAGCCGGCGCGCCGTAGCCCACGCTTGCCAGCGGGTTCTGGAAGTACCCGTAGAAGGCCGCCAGCACGCGCACGATTCCGGCTCCCAGATCCTTGGCCAGATCGATGGCCGTGCGCACGTAGAGGATCTCCTTCTCCTGCGGGTACAAGAGCACGTGGTTGCCTTCCTGGAAATTAGTGCAGCAGACCACGGCGCCGAACTCCAGGTCCAACTCCGCCGCCAGGTCCTTGAGACGGCGCCGCCGGGCGGCGTCAATGTCCATCGGGAAGCCGATGGGACGGTGCCCGTAAACGCATACCGCGTCGTAGCCGAACGCGGCGGCCCGCCGCATCGCGCCTTCCAGGTCCAGCCGTTCCCCGGGGGCGGTGAAGTATCCCCCGTAACCGATCGAGTCGAGACTGAGTTTCACTGGCGTTGCTCTCCTTTTCCGCCGCCGGCGCTGGGCGCGGACGGCCGCCCGGGGAGTATTTTAACTGATATGAGAGTGATCTTCGCGCTGTTCTGTTTGCTGGCTCCGGCGGCCGCCCAGGCGTTGTTCGAGCACCGGCTCATCGACGCCGGCGGCCCACTCGATATCTGGCTGAAGTCGGTGGGCGACCTGAACCGCGACGGCAAACCCGACCTGATCGCGGGCGGCCGGCGCGAAGGCGGCCTGGTCTGGTACGAAAACCCGTCCTGGAAGAAACACGTGATCGACGGCCAGGGCGAATTCAGCACCGACGGCGAAGCCGTGGACCTCGACGGCGACGGCGATCCGGACTTCGTGGCCGTCACCCTAACGCAGATCGTCTGGTTCGAGAACCCGTCCTGGAAGCGCCACGTGATCGACGATGTCGTGGTGCACGACGTCGAGGTGGCCGATTTCAACGCCGACGGCCGCCCCGACCTCGTGGCGCGCAACCAAGGCGCCTTCACCAAACACCGCGGCGACGTCCTGTATTTCTACCTACAGGAAGACGGCGGCCGCTGGCAGCGCCAGACCGTCTCCATCCCCAACGGCGAGGGTCTGCTGGTGGCGGACATCGACGCCGACAGGGATGCCGATGTGGTCATCGGCGGCCTCTGGCTGGAGAACCCCGGCTGGAAGCAGCACGCCTACGGCGGCAAGTGGGACTATCCGCACGTCTACCTCGCGGCCGCCGATTTCAACGGCGACGGCCGGCTGGATCTCGCCCTTTCGCCCTCCGAGCCCGCCGGGCAGAGCTATCGCATCTCCTGGTTCGAAGCGCCGCGCGACACGCGGAACTCCGGCGGCTGGCGCGAGCATGTGCTTGCCGATCCGGTGGAAACCGTCCACCACTTCATCGGCGCCGCCGATTTCGATCGCGACGGCCAGGCGGACATCGTAACCGCTTCCATGCTCCAGGGAAAAGAGAAAGCCATCACGCTCTTCCGCAACCTGGGCATGGGCCGCAAGTGGGCGCGGCAAGTGATCGCTCCCGCCAGCTCCCACAGCATGCGCGTGGTCGACGTGGACGGCGACGGCCGGCCCGATCTGTACGGCGCCGACTGGCGTGGTTCCCGCGCCGTCGATCTCTGGCTCAACCGGACACCTTCGCGCTGACGGCGGCCCCGCTCCAGCCCGTCACCAGGGCGAGGACAGCGGCATGGGCCCGGGCGAGAAAGCAAGACCGGCGTGGGCCACCGAGCTCCAGCGGCGGAAGCGCTGGTTCTCGTAGCGCCGCACCGAGTAGCCGCCGGTCAGGTGCAGAGAACTGGCCAGCCGGTAGCCGGAACTCACCCCGGCGTGATACCCTTGCATCGGCGGCGCCGTCTGAACCGCGGGCGACACCCGGAAGTAGCCGGCCATCGCCGACAGCGACCAGCGCGTGCGCCCGCTGAGCGAGTACGTTGCCGTGACCCGGTCCGTCCGCGACGTGAGATACACGCCATTGCCCGGCAGCAGGCGGCGTTCGCCCATCAGCGACAGCGCTGAATGGCGGAACCGCGCTCTCAGGGTGCCGTGGAAGAGGCTGCCGTAAGAACTGCCCTCATAGACTTCCAGCCCCGTGCTCTGTCCCAGAATCGCCGCCACCAGCGGATCGAGCCGCACCCTGGCGACAAGACTCGCGTCGAGCCGGTAGAGACCTCCCGACACCGATCCGGTCCAGCGCCGGCTGAGCCGCCGCGTGAACCCGAGTCCCACCGTGTGCGCCCGGGTGGAGCCGAAGGACTGCCGGAAGTCGAAGCCCATGTACCCGTAATACAGCGACACGCTCTGGCGGCGGCTCAGCAGCCAGGAGGCGTCACCGCGGGCGGTGTAGCCCTGGGCGTCCGCCAGGCCTGGCGCCCGCCGCTGGACCAGAAACGCGCTCCCGCCCCCGTTCAGCGACAGGCGGGCGCTCTTCTGAAAGGTCAGGTCCGCGCCCGAGGAGAGGAAGTAAACCCGGTTGTCGAACAACTCATACTCCGGGCCGAGCGCCACCGTGGGATCGGAGAACCCGAAGCCCACTCCTCCTCCGCCGCCAAATCCTGCGGCGCCCGCCAGATACCCGCCAATGCCCAGGTTACGCGAGTAACTTCCGCCGTGTTGGGTAAGATACAAAGTTGTCCGCCGGGTCAGGTCCGTGGAGTAACCAAGAGTAAGAAACTGATCCACGCCGCGCTGGCGGTAGCGGCGGCTGTACCGGCTGTAATTGGCGCGGTAATCCACGTACAACGCGCTCCGCCGCCAGACGCGGGAACCAACCAGCCCGGCATGGGCCGAATATCCGTAGTAGTCCGAATCCTGTCCGATGGCGCCGCCGGCGCCCACTTCGGCGGGCGTCAACCCGCTCGTGTAGGTCCCGCCCAGAAAGAGGAACGGACGAATCGAAACCGGCATGTCGCGCGCGGCATCCTCATCCGGCCGCATTCCTCCGCGTCCCGGAGCCTGCAACTGGGCGAATGCCCCTCCCGCCAGCGTTGTGAGGGCACAAGCGATGCGGAGAGTCCGGCCGCCCCCAGCCGGGATCCAGTCGATAAGTTGCGGCATGCAGGTCTAAGTATATCGCAGGCGCCCGCGCCGCTTCCCACGCACGCCCGCGGGGTTATTGCGGCGTCCGCTCCTCAAAGTACTTCTTCACGATCCACTCCGGCTGCCACTTGTCCGGCTCCCGTTTCTGGCCGGTCAGATCAACCTTCTCCGGCTCCTTGCTGACGGAGGGCACCTCGAGCGTGTCGCCCACCTTGGCCTGCCAGTTCTTCATCAGGTTAAGCAGGCGCGCGAGGTGCGGGGCGTTCTCCGGCCGGTCGATGACGTTGCGGGTCTCGTGCGGATCCGATTGGAGGTCAAACAACTGGAGATAGCCGATCCTGGGGTAGGCGATCAACTTCCAGCGCTCATCCCGCACCGCCCGCTGGATCTGCATGTACGGCAGGAAGACCGAATCGCGGATCCGTTCTTTCTTACCTTCCCAAAGCGGGCGCAGGCTCTCGCCCTCCAGGCCCGGAGGAGGCGCCACCGACGTCAGGTCGCACAAGGTGGGGAACAGGTCGTGCAGGTAGGTGAACGCCGAGACCGCCCGCCGGCGGGGAATTCCCGGGCCGGAGATGATCATCGGCACCCGCATGCTGTGCTCGAAGACGCTCTGCTTGCCGAGCAAACCGTGGCTCCCCAAGGCCAGGCCGTTGTCGGCGGCGAACACGACGATGGTGTTACCGGCCTGGCCGGTCTGTTTGAGCGCCGCCAGGATGCGCCCGATCTGCTCGTCCATGTGCGTGATCAAGCCGTAGTATTCAGCGAGCTGCTCCCGCACCATGGCCTCGGTGCGCGGCCAGGCGCCCAGGTTTTCGTCGCGGATGTCGCGCATCATCCCGTTGTCGAACGGCAACTGCGGCAGGAAGTTGGGCGGCAGCGGCGGGCGCCGCCGGTAGTATTGCTCCCGGTACTTCAGCGGAGGATTGCGCGGGTCGTGGGGCGCGGTGAAGGCCAGGTAGGCGAAGAACGGGCTTTTTTTGTCGTGCGTCTTGAGGAATTCGATGGTAGAGTCCGCGAACAGTTCGCTTGAGAACTTCGCGCCCGTGCGCTCCGCGGTGAGTTTGCCGTCCGGACCCAGGTCGCGCACCGGCACCTTCTCGTGGTCTGACATGCCGCCGAACATGATGGTCTTGCCTTTCTGAAACGCGCGCAGGAAGGATTCCTGGCCGTTATGCCACTTGCCGGCGCCGAAGGTCGTGTAGCCGTTCGCGCCCAGCACTTCGGGCAGCAGCCGCTCGCCCTTGAGGGTGCCCGTATCGACGTGCATCCAGATCTTGCCGCTCATCAACATGGCGCGGCTGGGAACGCACACCGCGCCGCTGTTTCCGCCGCAAACGTAATTTCCGTGGAAGCTGACGCCGGAGGCGGCAAGCCGGTCCAGGTTCGGGGTCCGGATGTAGGGGTTGCCGTGCGCGGCGATGGTGTCGAACCGCTGGTCGTCGGAGAAAAGGAACAGGATGTTGGGTCTGCTCGCGGCACGGAGGGGAGCCGCCGCGGCCACGGCCAGGGAACCGAGGAGTTCGCGTCGTGTCATCTCGGCTTTATTCTATACGCTGGCCGGATTCAGCGCCGAAGGCTACGCGCGGCAGGCGCTCCGGCGCCGGCAATTCCGCGAATGCGCGCCACAGGAATCGTGGCGCGCCCTCGCCGGAAAAGCCAGCCGCCGCCGCGCAGCCTCCTACCTCGCCAGGCGTAGGATTTCCGATGCCACCTGCGCGAAGGCCGCGCTCAGCGCCGCCGAGTTCGGCGCGTAGACGTAAAGGCCGGACAGGTAATCGGGGTTGTAGCGGGTGTTGTCGGGATCCTGTACGTTTGCGGCGCGCTTCAGCAGAACCGGATCCAGGCCGTCGCGGTTGGCCGGGTTGGTATCGCCCAGCCCGATCGAGTAGATCACCGGGGAGAGCCGGGTGTTGGAGATGGCGCGCAGCGCGGCGTTGTCGGTCGCATTCGAGGACGCCTTGCCGAGGTCGAAGGGGTGGTCCGGGCGGATGTGGCCGCGGTAAGGTCCGCTGGTGAAAAGCTGGATTGGGTCGGCGTAGGTGATCGCCCGCCCCGTGATGTGCGTCTCCACCGAGCTGTAATAGCAGCAGTCGGTGCGGTTGCCGTAGATGTCCTGGTTGGGGATGTAGGCGACGTCGGATCGCACGCGGTCAGCGGTGTTGAAACCGCACCCGTTGCGGTCGGCGATCAAGGCGCTCGAGGCGGCGCCGCTGGAGTACTGGAACAATCCGGCAGTGGTGCCGTGATCGGCGAAACCGGACCATTGGGCGATAATCCCGGTTTTGTTTGCGGGGTTCCAGTTAGGGTTCCAGTTGGGCGCGAAATAGGTTGCCGACGACTGGCCCGCGTTGCGGTCGTAGGAGTCGCCCTCGGCGTCCCTACAACTGCTCGGCAGGTGCGCATATTGAGTCGAGGTGCTGCCGGTCCAGGTGCCGTCGGCCTGGCGGTAGCGCCCATGGCGCCAATCGTCCGCGGTCTTGACTGGAAAAGATGCCACAATGCCGTTGGGGCGGCCGTCGGTGAAGAACACGATCAGATTCAATGCACCCGGCTCGTCGATTCCGGGGACGGTGATGTCGGGATCGTTGATGCCGGTGGAGAGGATCTCGTAGGCCTTGGTGATCGCTTGCGCCGAGCCGGTATTGCCGGAGCAGGTGACCCCGCTCAGGATCGAGTCGAGGGTGGGGCTGGAAGTCTTGAAGTCCATGGACGGCCGGAAAGCCAGCCGGTAGGACGTCGAAAACGTGATGAGCGCCAGCCGGTCGCGGCCGTTGGCGAACTGGCTGACAAAGGCGCGGGCGGCGTCGCGCATCATCGCGCAGGGCGTGGGCGTGCTGCCGCTGTTCATCGACGCGGATACGTCGAGCACCAGAACGATGTTCACGTCGCGCCGCGAGGCCTTGCCCTCGGCACGCACAGTGGCGGTGTCGAAGCGCAGCACGCGCATGAAGTACAGCGGCGTGACCGCGCTGGCGGTGACGGTGACGGTGCGCGTGCGGTAGGCGGTTTCGGCCACCTCGATCTCCACGCTGCTGGAGGTGGTGTTCAGATAGTGCTCCGGGAAGTTGGCCGCGAAAAACGCCTGCGCCCGGTTGCGGGCGCTGTCTTCCTGCTCCGCCATCGTCAGGCCGACGTTGAGCGAGCGGGCCGCGGCCAGGGCCGCCGCGTCGGCCGAAGCGGACAGCTTCGCCTTGACCACGTAGAGCAGACTGGCGTCAATCGCCAAACCGACCACCGGGACCATGCCGGCCAGGCATCCCGCGGTAATCAGAACCGCGACCCCTTTCCGGCGGATCTTTTGAATGGTAACTTGACTCATCCTCGAACCTCGCTTGCCTTGCGCCGGCCGCTGCGCATTCAGAATATCGTCCGCGAATACACGCCCGGTCCGCTCCACCATCCCAGGTTGAAGTCGGAGGTTGCGAAATAGGCTTCCGAAACGTACGCCAACTCGCCCGGCTGGAGCGCCAGCAGGGAATCGAAATTCCCCGCCCGGACCGAAGCGTCCGTCAGGTAGTCCGCCATGGCGATTTCTCCCTTGGGGCCGAGGAGCATCGGGTTGGGAGTGCCGAAGTTGCTGGAGCGCAGTCCCTCGTTTCCGATGGTCAGCCGCTGGGTGATGACGGGACGGTTGTAGTTGGTGCACTGGCCCAACGTCAGGCCCCCCTCGTTGCACTGCGTCTCGCCGATGAACATAATCCTGCTCAGGATCACCACCCCGTTGCCGCCGTCGCGCGTCATCCCCAACCCGCGCGCCACCCGTACGATGATGTCCTTGTTGGCGGGCATCGAAAAATCGACGAAACGCACGTACATGTGGCCGGCGTCGCGGCAGACCTGGGTCGCCTGAATGGTCCGGTTCAGGCTCATCCCGGTGGTGACCGAGCCCAACAGGAGTGGAACCAGAAACACGGCGCAAAGCGCGAACTCGACGGCCACGTTGCCGCGGCGGCCCCGCCTCAAGACCCGTTTCATTGTCATCCTCCCTTTCCGCCTACCTTGGCGGCAGCGTCGTGCCCGCCGGAACCCCTTCCATCCGGTCCGAGGCGTACGCGTTCAGCAGCAGCGGCTGCCCGCCCCGCATCAGGGGCGCCATCCAACCCCAGCGGTAACCCTCGACGGAAACCTCCAGCAGGTTGCCCGGAAGGTTCTGGTTGGTCTCCACCAGCGTGTCCGGCTGGTAGTAGCGGATCTTGATCTTCTCGCGGTTCTCATCGCTGGCCAGAAAGCCCATGGCGTTGTGCTGGACCACCGCTTTAATCGAGTCGTCGTGTCCCATCCCGCTCTGCGTGCGGTAGGTTACGCCGTACCGGACCCCTTCGCGCACGGCGTGCTGAAACGTGCTCCGCAGGAAAATGGCCATGCCGAAATCGATGATTGCGAAGATAATCGCCATCAAGGGAACGAACACGAAGACCGATTCAAGGATCATGTTCCCCTGGCGGCGCCGCGCGCGTTCGAAGCCCTGGCGAAGGTCCGCCTGCTGTCCGGTCATGCTGAGAATCCTCGTCTATAACGATAGCCGCTGCGGCAAACGCTTCCTATCGGGCGTTCGTCCGCAAGACGACGGGAATTCACCCAGTATCTTTCTCCGGTTTCGCTTCAGGTTTTTTTTGGGAATTCCGCGCCAGACCTAGGGCTTCCGCCCTAGGAGAAAGCGGCCCGCCGCTCTACTTCCGTCCTAACCAGCGGATCCGGAAATTCAGCGACCGCTTCTGCCCGCCATAAAACCGCAGGAAGTTCGCCGAACTGGCGTTGTTGTTGACTGTATTGGGGTTGTGGCGTCCGGTGAGGTTGTTGAAGCCGGCCCGGAACGCCCAGCGGTGGCCCCGGAAGAAGAAGCGCCGCTCGGCGTGCAGGTTCAACTCAAAGAAGACCGGGAAGCGCCTGGAGTTCAC
>CAKZVG010000538.1 GCA_937921835.1 uncultured Bryobacteraceae bacterium
TCCTTGATGGCGAAGAAGCAGGTGGTCCGCCGCCCGCGCAGGATCCCCGCCGAGCACGGCACCCAGAGCGCGTGGCAGATGGCCGCCACCAGTTTGCCCTGCGCGTCGATGTCCTTGACGAACTGAATCGCCTTCGGGTACCGGCGGATCACGTCCGGCGCAAAGCCGCCGGGAATCACCACCCCGTCAAAGTCCGCCGCGCTCACTTCGTCGTAGGATCGCTCGCACTTCACCGGGTAGCCCAGCTTGCTGGTGTAGGTCTCGCCCGCCTTGGCGCCCACTGTCACCACCTCGGCCCCGGCTTCCCGCAGGCGGTAGTAAGGATACCAGACCTCCAACTCCTGGTACATGTTGTCGACCAGAACCGCGATTCGTTTGCCCTTGAGTTCCATAGTTTCCAGGTTACTACGAACCGCCTGTTTCCCCGCGCCGCCCGTCTCCGATACGATAACGGCATGAGACAAGCAAGCGGCACGAAGATGATGCGGCGCGATTTCCTCGCGGTACAGGCCCTGTCGCTGGCTTCGGCGCTGTCCGGCCAGGAACGGGATTCCGCTGCGCAGCCGAATTTCGTTTTTATGATGGCTGACGACATGGGCCCCTACGACCTCGGCTGCTGGGGGCAGAAACTCATCCGGACCCCAAACATCGACCGTCTTGCCTCCGAGGGTCTGCGCTTCACGGACTGCTACGCCGGCGCCAGCGTGTGCGCGCCCTCGCGCAGCGTCCTCATGACCGGCCAGCACACCGGCCACACCACCGTGCGCGCCAACGCTTCGCTGCGCACCGGACGCCGCGTGTCGCTCACCGCTGATGACTTCACCGTCGCCGAAGCGCTCAAAGGCCCCGAGTGGCGCGGCGGCTTCGATGACACTCGCGGCTACGCCACCGCCATCTTCGGGAAATGGGGGCTCGGGGAACCGGGCACCCCGGGGCTTCCCAACGATCACGGCTTCGACGAGTGGTTCGGCTTCCTCAACCAGCAACACGCCCACGGCCACTATCCTGAATACCTCTGGCGCAATAAGAACAAAGAGACCCTGCGCGGAAACCTGCACGGCGGCCGCCGCGAGTACGCCTCCGACCTCTTCGCCCGCGAAGCTCTCTATTTCATCGAGCGCCACCGCTACCAGCCCTTCTTCCTTTACTTCACGCCGACCGTTCCCCACGCCCGTTTCGAAGCGCCGGACCTCGGCCCCTATGCCGGCCAGCCCTGGCCCGAGGAGGCCAAGGCCTACGCCGCCATGGTCACTCGCTTCGATCACTATGTCGGACAGATCATGGCCAAGCTGAAAGAGACGGGCCTCGATCAAAACACCGTCGTCTTCTGCACCAGCGACAATGGCGGCGTGTTAAGTTTCCCCATCTTCAACAGCAACGGCCCGCTGCGCGCCAAGAAAGGGTCGCTGTATGAAGGCGGACTCCGCGTGCCGATGATCGTCCGCTGGCCGGGCAGGATCAAAGCCGGAACGGTCAGCGATTACCCGTGGCACTTCTGCGACGTGCTTCCGACCCTGGCCGACCTGGCCGGCGCGCGCGGCCTGCCACGGAATATCGACGGCATCTCGGTGGCGCCCGTGCTGGCCGGCAAGCCGCTCAATCCGGAGCGCCCGCTTTACTGGGAAAACTACGACGGCGGCGGTTTCGGACAGGCTGTGCGCATGGGGCGCTGGAAGGGCGTGCGGCGGGGGCTGGACGGCCCGCTCGAGCTTTTCGATCTCCAGACCGACATTGCGGAGAAAAAGAACGTCGCCGCCGCCAACAAGAACGTAGTCGCCAGGATGGAAGAGTACCTGCGCGACTGCCGCAGCGAGTCGCCAGAGTATCCCACCGCAGGCCCGCGCCGCGGCGCTGGAAGCTGAGGGCGGGCGGATCCGGGGCGCTTACCGGATGTTGTACAGGAACGTGAACTGAAGGCGGATCTCGTTGCCGGCGAACTCGGCAGGCAGCGGCGGGAACGGGTTGGAGGCGCTGATGCCGGCCACGGCGGCGCGGTCCAGCGGGTCGGCGCCCGAAGGGGAGGAGATCACCAGCTTGGGCACGCTTCCGTCGCGGCTGATGGCGAACTGGATTTGAACTCTTCCGCGGCGGCCAAGCTTGGCGCTCTCCGGGATCACGGCGAACCAGTTGCGCCGCACCGCCGAAAGCACGAGGGTCAGGTACGGGCGGAAATCCACGCCCTGGGGATCGCTGAGCAGCTCCAGGCGGCTGCCTTGCCGTCCCGGCTGGCCGGGCAGGCTCATTGCCGCGCCGGCGCCCCCAGCCTCGGGATCGTCGCCGACCACCAGGCCGCCGGACTGCGCGGCGCGGGCGGCGCCGCGGATGGCTTCCTCAACCGAGGTCCGCGGCGGCGCAAGCTGCGGAACGCCGCGCACGGGCTGCTGTCCCGAGCCATAGGCGGCGGCCGGGCTCTCAAAGGCCAGCTTGGGCGCCTCCCGCGGCGTTTCGATGCGGGATGGCGGTCCCGGCAACGGCGCGGTGAGCTGCCCGATGGGCGGCGCGGCGGCGATCTGAGTGGGAACCTTAGGCGGATCGGGCAGCGCGGGCGGCGGCGCCGGGGCCGCGGATTGCGGAGCGGGTAGGCGAAACGCCGGGCGGGGCGGAGCCGCGGGAGAGGGGGGAAGCCGCACCTCCGGCTTCGGCAGCAACCCTTCGAGATTGACCTCTTTGCTGACCTTGCCCTGGTTCGGATCCCGCTGCGTAAGTTCCCTTGGCGGCGCCACCAGCGGCGTCACGCGCGGCGCTTCCACGGTGATGCCCCCGCCGTGGGAGCTCTGTGTCCGCCAGAAATCGGCTGGCGCGAGCGCCGCGGCCAGGACGGCCGCCAGGTGAAGCCCCACCGAGGCCAGGCCGGGCAACAGCCCGCGCCGCGGCGCCGGCCTGCCGTAGGTCTCAAGCATAGAGATCCCCGGCGCGCTCAAGCCCGGATCTTGCATCTCCCTGATTGGACGGCGGAGCGCGGGCGCCAGTTGCGGCGTGCGGCTCTCACCGGGCCGCCGGGCAACGCTTGGCTTCCATGGCCTGCCGCACGGATTGCGCCACCACCTCCGCGTGCGCTTCAATTCTACCAAGAATCGCCACCGCGGCCTCCAGCGCGCGGCGCGCCTCTTCGCCCGTGACGGCGGGCGGACGGCCCGATTCGACGCTCTCCAGGAACGACTCCACTTCCAGCCGGAGCGGTTCGTCCTTGCGCACCTCCAGCGCCTGAAAGCCGATCTGTTGCGCGCCGGAGACCGAGAACGCATAGACCTCCTGGCGGGAATAGTCGAGCGAGATGTACTGCGCCGGCTGGAACAGGCGCAGTTTCCGGACCCGTTCAGTCGAAATCCGGCTGGCGGTCAGGTTGGCGATGCAGCCGCCCGGAAACGCCAGCCGGACGTTGGCGATGTCGACCTTGGGAGAGAGAATGGAAATGCCGGCGGCGCGGATCTCCTCCGGCATGGCGCCGGTCAGCGCCAGCACGATGTCGAGGTCGTGAATCATCAGGTCGAGCACCACATCGACGTCCAGGCTGCGGGGGCTGAACACGCTGAGGCGATGGATTTCGAAGAATAGCGGCAGCGTAAGAATGCTCCGCAAGGCCGTGACGGCGGGATTGAAGCGTTCCAGGTGACCGACCTGGAGGATGCAACCCGAGGCGCGGGCGGCGGCGAGGAGACGGTCGGCCTCGGCCAGGTCCCCGGCGATGGGCTTCTCCACCAGGCAATGAATCCCGCGCTCGAGCAGCGCCGATCCAACCTCGGCGTGCAACGTGGTGGGCACGGCGACGATGGCCGCCTCCACCTTGCCTTCCAGCAGCCGGAAGTCGGCCACGGATTGGCAGCCGAACTCCGCCGCCGCCTGGGCGGCGCGCGCCGGGTCGCTGTCGGCCACCGCGCAAAGCTCGGCACGCTCGGACTGGCTCAGCACCCGCAGGTGATTCCGCCCGAATTGTCCGGCGCCGACCACCGCCGTCCGGATTTTTCTCACAGCGCCTCCACTCCGGGCGGCCCTTCCCCGACCCGGAAACTCAACGGTAACACGGCGGTGAGAGGGGGATGGGGGATTCGCGGGCTACGGGCTGCTGCGGCCGGCAGGCGGCGCCCGCCCCAGAGAGACCTCGGGGTAGTTTTGGGTCGCCAGGCAGGAGTCGGTGAAACGGCCGTCACGCGCCTCCCAGATGAGTTTGGGAGGATCCTTGACGGTCATCTCGACGGCCAGGCTCGCCAATTGGAAGTTATAGGGAAAGCAGCGGATGTGAATGGCGCCGCGGGTCTCGCGCGCCAGCGCCACCAGGGCTTCGGTGGGCGCGGCGCGCTCCTGGAACTGGGCGCGCTTCTTGAACCAGATGTAACCGCAGTTGTGCAGCACGGCCGCCAGCACCAGGGCATGCACCGGAAACCGCGAGACGGTGCGCATCCGCGACACAAAGACCACAAACGCCACACCCACGATCCAAGCCACCCCGGCGCTGGCCAGGTAGGTGTGACGGCTGGGAACGCGCGTCATGTAGGTGAGGAAGCTATAGGGCAGCAAGGTGATGGCGATCCATGCCGCCGAAATCAGCACCACCCGCCACGGCCTCGACGCGCGCCACACCGACAGCACCACCAG
>CAKZVG010000539.1 GCA_937921835.1 uncultured Bryobacteraceae bacterium
ATCGCCGCCCACCACGGCAAAGTCCGCATGTCGCTGCGCGCCTTGCCTGAGGAGAGGGAGGCGCCGGAGGGTCGGCTCTTCGCTCGCGGCATCTGGGACGGCGACACCCTGCCCCGGGTGACGTTCAATGACGGTGAGGCAGTACCAGCGCGCACCCTGCATCTGGACCTGATGAAGCTAGGCGAAGGGTCGCAGGGGCCATCCTGGACCACCCGCACGGGGCGCCTGCTGAACACGTTGGGGCCGTTCCAGCTCGCCTGGTGCGAAGCGCTGGTTCGCGTCGCCGACTGGCGCGCATCGCGCGCCGAGCAGCAGGCCCTTGCCAACGGCGCGTCGGCGGTCCACGCTAGCCACCATGACCCTGAAAGAGAGCATCCATCGCTGGCGCCAGCTGGCCCCGGAGGAGAAACGCCGCCGGATGCTTGCAGCGATTCCGCAGAAAGTCGCGAACAGCATGGCCTTCGAGGGGGAGCCGGTGCCGACCGGGTGGGTGGAGCGTCAACGACACAACCTGAGCACGCCACCCGCTACCTCGAAACCCGGCTCGGCGTCCTGAGCTATCGCGAGCTGGCGCCCCATCTCGCCGATCGCGTCGTCGAGACCGAGAAAGCCATCGCCGAAGGGGCCTACGACGCCGAGTCCCTCGACGAGCACCTGATCGCCTTGCTCCATCGGCGGATCGTCGGTGATCTGGTGCCGGCTCTGGGAGGGCAGTGGCGGCGCAAAGACGTCGTTGTCGGCATGCACGCGCCGCCGAACTGGGTCGAGGTGCCGGTCGCAATGCGCGAGTACGCGCGCGATCTCGACGCGCGCCCGCGCGCGATAGGAGACGACGAGTCCCGGCTGCTCGAGACCCTCGCCTTTGCCGAAGGACGCCTGCTGTCGATCCACCCGTTCGAGGACTTCAACGGCCGCGTCACGCGCGATTTCCTCGCGCTGCTGCTGAGGCGGCTCGACCTGCCCGCCGTCGACCCGACACCGGCCGCCGGCGAGGCCACCCAACGCTACCGCGCAGCGCTTCGCGCGGCCGACCGTTACGACTGGGCTCCGCTGTCGGGCATCTGGCGCGAGCGTCTGAGCACGGGGAGTGACGCATGAACCATACGCATCGACTCCTCGGCTGCACGCCGACGCCCCTCGCGTCCTACCTCAAGGCGCTTGCGGTCCTGCGACTCGTCGCCGAGCAGGCGGGCGATCCGGACGCCACCGGCTGCTGGCGCGATGATGTCTTCGTGCTGCGCACGTGCTTGAGCGAAGACGAACTGCTGCGGTTCTTCCTCGAACGCTACGCGCCCACGCCCTTGGTGGCACCGTGGAACGGCGGCAGCGGATTTTTCCCCAAAGACAACAAGGACGGCATCCAGCCTCTGGCATCCACCGACGCTGACCGATTCAAGGGCTATCGAGCGGCGATCAATCGCGCCCAGGAGGCGATCCAAGCTTTCGGCTTGGACGAGAGTCCAAAGAACGAACAGAAGGTTGCGTTTCTCCAGACACTCAGGAGCCGCGCGCCAGAGGATCTGCTGCGCTGGATGGACGCCGCAGTGATTCTTGCCGACGAAAGCCCCGCGTATCCGCCGCTGCTCGGAACCGGCGGAAACGATGGTCGTTTGGATTTTACGAACAACTTCATGCAGCGCCTCGGCGAGGTACTGGATATCGAGACTGGACGCGCTAGGCCCGACGCAATGGCGCTTTTGCGCATGGCCTTTTTCGCCGTACCAACGCCCGCTCTGAGTTCCCGGGCGATTGGACAGTTTTCCCCCGGCAGCGCCGGCGGGCCGAATGCAAGCTCGGGCTTTGAAGGTGCCGCGCAAGTCAATGCCTGGGATTTCATCCTCATGCTGGAAGGCGCCCTGCTCCTCGCTGCCTCGGCCGCACGGCGCTTGGAGGCGAGCCGCGGCGCCGTGCTGACCGCGCCCTTCACCGTGCGGAGTCGGCTGGCGACCGAAGGTGCCGCCGCGTCCGGTGACGACGCGGACGCCCGGGGCGAACTGTGGACGCCCCTGTGGTGCAGACCTTTCAGCGCGGAAGAGGTGCGGGCCTTGTTTGCCGAAGGCCGGGCGGCATTGGGTACACGGCCCGCACGCGACGGTCTGGATTTCGCGCGTGCCGTGGCGCGGCTGGGGGTGGATCGAGGCATCTCGGCGTTTCAACGCTACGCCTTCGTCATGCGGGCGGGGAAAGCCTTTCTCGCCACGCCGCTTTCCCGCCTCGCCGTCCGCCGTAATGCTCACGCAGACCTGATCGACGAACTCGAACAGCGCGACTGGCTTGGACGCCTGCAGCGCTACGCGCGGGACGACAAGGCGTCCAATGCCTTCCGCTCCGTCGCGGCCCGGCTCGATGCCGCACTGTTCGCACTCACGCAGAGTCCAGGCCGAACCGTCATTCAGGATGTGCTTCGTCAGCTAGGCCGCATCGAGGGGCTTTGCGCCACTAGCGCAAAGACGCGCGAAACCATCGGCCCCGTTCCGCCGCTCTCGGCGCAGTGGGCGCAGCGCGCCGACGACGGCAGCGCCGAGTTCCGAATCGCTCTGGCACTCGCCGGCCTGTCGCTGCGCGGCGAAGACGGCGACAGGGCGCGCAATCTCGGCATGCGGTCGCATCTGGCGCCCGTCAGAACGGATGGTCGGTCATGGGATACCGAGTCCCGCCTGGCGAACTGGGTAGCCGGCCCGCTCGAGCGCAACCTCGCCGCCGTCCTCCATCGGCGGCGCCTGGAGGCGGTGCGCATGAACGCCGAAGGCGAGGTATTGCGGAGCCGTACCGGCGCGACCCTCGCGGACGTGCAGTGTTTCCTCGACCGGCAAACGGAGGATCGGCGCATCGCCGAGTTGCTGGCGGGCCTTGCCTGTGCCGACCTGGGCGAAGTGGCGCGGCCGCATCCGACGGAACACCTGGTGCCGTTGCCGGCCTACGCCGTGCTAAAGCCGCTCTTCACATCGGAGTCGATGCTGCGCGTGCTCGACTGGCTGCCCCCCGATCGCAGTCTCCGCTTGCCCACCGACATTCCCGCGCGATTGGGCAGCGGCGATGTCGCCACGGCGCTTTCGA
>CAKZVG010000540.1 GCA_937921835.1 uncultured Bryobacteraceae bacterium
GCCGAACTGGCGGCGGCGATGCCGCCCTGTATCCATCGTCTCCGGTTGAGCATAGGACTTGGCGCCTCCACGAATCGGCACGGCTCGTTCCGGCTCCGCCGGGAACCGGTTGGCCAGGTTGCGGGCCGGCCTGGAGACCGATGCTAACACCCGGGGGGGCCTCGCGGAAGAAGTGCGGGGTTGCGTTAGGGTTGCGCCGATAACCCCCCTTGTTATCAATGTGTTCCATTTCTGTATTGCTGTGGTACGATGCTCGGTTGTGGGTGCGACAGGAGGGATTACTCCCGAATCCCGCGCCGGGCCAGAGAAGGAAGTGGTTGAGGCGTTGCTCGCCTGGCCGCCGATCGCCCGCTCCCCCGGCGTTGTCCGCCTGCTACGCCACATCACTGACAGTCATTTCGCGGGACGCAGCGACGAATTGAAGGAGTATTCGATCGCCGTGGACGCCTTCGGGCGGTCTCCCGGATTTGACTCCAAGCGCGATTCGGTCGTCCGCGTCGAGGCGCATCGGCTACGCAAGGCTCTGAAGCTGTACTACGAGGGGCCTGGCGCCAATTCGCCGGTCCGCCTCGAGTTGCCCCCCGGATCCTACGTGCCCGTCTTCCGGCATCTCGATCAACCTCTGAAGGCGGCGCTGTTTTCCTGGTGGAGAGCGGTCCCGCGCCGCCGTGTCGCTGCTTCGGCGGGGGTGGCGGTTGCCGCCGCCGCGATGGCCGTGTTTCTCTACGCGCCGTCCTACTTTCTCTACTCGCCGCCCCAAACGGGAGAGGCAATCCAACCGGCACTGAGCGAAGGTTCAGGCGGGTCCGCCGCGATCCGGATAAATTGCGGCTCTGAGCACGACCGAATCGACTCTCTGGGCCAAACCTGGCTCTCCGACCGCTACTACACCGGCGGAAAGGCGGTCTCGGAGAAGCCGCGTGGCATCCGGAACACCAGCGGTCCGGAGCTATACCTTCAGAGACGCGAAGGTGAGTTCGAATACTCGATTCCGTTGGCCCAGGGCGTGTATCAGTTGCACTTGCACTTCGCTGAAACACAGTACGGTCCGGATAACCCGGGCCGGGGCGGGGAGAACAGCCGCGTTTTTTCTGTGCTGGCGAACGGCGAAGCGCTCATTCCCGGCATCGACGTGCTGAGCGACGCCGGTGGGAGCAACACTGCCACCGTGCGGGTGTTTAAGGATATCCGGCCCACGTCCGAAGGCCGCCTGCGACTCACCTTCCGGGCGCTGAAATGGGAAAAGCCGATCGTGAACGCCATCGAAGTAATTCCGGGACTTCCCAGGCGAATCCTTCCGGTTCGAATCACTACCGCGGCGCATGACGTGCGGGACTCCAGCGGGCGGGTCTGGCAGGCTGACCGTCATTTCTCCGGGGGGCTCGCGGTACAACACCGGGGGGACCTCGAATCCGGCGAACGCGAACTCTTTCTCTCCAGCCGGTTTGGCCACTTCACTTACACCATCCCGGTCGCGCTGGACAGCACCTACACCCTGCGGCTGCTCTTCAGCGAGCAGCACTTTGGACCGGGCCGCCCCGGCGGTGCGGGTGTGGGGCGGCGGATCTTCCATGTGTTCTGCAACGGCGAAGCGCTTCTGCGCGACTTCGACCTGCTGGCGGAAGCGCCGCCGCTCCGTCCGATTACGAAGGTCTTTCGCGGGTTGAGCCCCTCGGCGCAAAGCAAGCTGGTGCTTCAATTTGTTCCGGTGAAGAACTATGCCACTGTAAACGCGATCGAGGTGTTGGACGAAACCCCCCCGTAGATCCAGCCGCGGCGGTTTTGCGAGCGGCATCGCCGCGCCAGCGCTATAACGCGGTCCACCCTGGCACGGCCGAGGCGCGCGACCAGGTGGCGGCGCGGCTCGGTGAGCGGGGCATCCGGCGGTACGCGGACTTGCTCGCCCGGCGGCGGGGGCCGGGTTGGCCGGGGCGTAGATTCAGGGGCGTTCGAGCACCTTGACGCTGGCGGGCGGGGTGCGTTCGCAGGCCATCGAATCCGTCATCCCAGCGGCGATGAGTGCGCAGGCGTTGGAGGTGGCCGCCCGCACCGCTTCCGCCTCGCTGGCTCCGGCGGCGGTCCGGCAGGCGCGGCGTCCCTGGAACTCCATGCACACCTCGACCCGGTAGCGCCGGTGCCCGAGCGTGGAGTAGACCAACAGCGCAAGGAATGCGGCCGCCGCGAGAACGATCCAGAGCGTGGCGCGCTTCAAACCGCCGGCGCCTCCGTGAAGAAACCCGCCATGCGGCGGAATTTTTGATAGCGGTGCTCGACCGCTTCCTCGGGCGCCAGCCCGGAAAGCGCGGCCAGGGATTCGCGCAGCGCCACCCGCAGGAATTCGGCCGCCTGGTCCCAGTCCTCCTGCGCGCCGCCTTCCGGTTCCGGGACGATCGCGTCGATGAGGCCCAGCCGGTGCAGATCCGGCGCGGTGAGCTTCAGCGCCGCCGCCGCCAGTTCCGCCTTGCCCGCGTCGCGCCAGATGATGGCGGCGCAGCTCTCCGGCGAGATGACGCTATAGATGGCGTTTTCAAGCATCAGGATGCGGTTGCCGATGCCCAGCGCCAGCGCGCCGCCGCTGCCGCCTTCGCCGATCACCACCACGATCACGGGCGTGTCCAGGCGAGCCATTTCGCGCAGGTTGTAGGCGATGGCCTCGGCCTGCCCGCGCTCCTCGGCGTCGATGCCGGGGTACGCGCCGGGCGTGTCGAGCAGGGTTACGATGGGCCGCCGGAACTTGGCCGCCAGCCGCATCAGCCGCATCGCCTTGCGGTAGCCTTCCGGCTTGGGCATGCCGAAATTGCGGTAGAGCTTCTGTTTGGTGTCGCGGCCCTTCTGCTGGCCGACGACCATCAGCGGCTGCCCCTCGAAGCGGCACATGCCGCACACGATGGCCGGGTCGTCGCCGAAAAAGCGGTCGCCGTGCAGTTCCTGGAAATCGGCGAACAGGCGCTGGATGTAATCGAGCGAGTGGGGACGCTTGGGATGGCGCGCGAGCTGCACGCTCAACCAGGAGGGATGCTTGGGCGGTGCGGCCGCGGCCAGCTTCGCCAGTTCCTGCTGGAGTTCGTTCATGCGCGCTTCGGTCCCGGAGGAGGCCGCGCGCAGATCGGCCATCTCCTTCTCGATCTGCTCGATCCGGCGGTCGTTTGTGTCTTGGCTGCTCATCGGTTCTCCCCGGCGGCCTCAGCGCGCCAGTTCTTCGTAGGCTTCCGGGCCGCAGATGCGGGCCAGTTCTCCCAGGAACTCGCGGTCCGGCCGGACTCTTTCGGAAATATCCATGATGACGGAAAAATCGCGCGCGCGTTCAAGGCGCAGCCGGACGTTGGTGTCGCCCGGTTTGCGCCGGATGAGCGCTCCGAGCGCCTCGGCCTTGTCGGCGCCGTTCAGCCACACCCGGATCGAGATCAGCGAAGGCATGGGAATGTGCGCGTGTTCGAGCGGAACGATTTCCTGCACGGAGAGCTTGGGCGGGCCGTTCTCCTCGGGCAGCACCTGCGCGCGCACCAGCACCGCCCGGTCCTCGACACGCTGCTCGAGCAGGCGCTCGTAGTTGTTGGTGAAGACCATGGCGTCGACGCTTCCGGCCAGGTCCTCAAGCTGCATCGCGGCCCACAGCTTGCCCTCCTTGTTGCGGCGCCGCTGAATGCCGGTGAGGATGCCGCACAGCGCCACGTTGGCGCCCTTCTCGAGGTTCTCAAGCGAAGCCGTGTCGTGGGTGGCGAGTTCGGCCACCTTCTCGCGGTAGGCGTCCAGCGGGTGGCCGGTGACATAGAAGCCGAGCATCTCCTTCTCGCCCGACAGCTTTTCGGTGACCGTCCAGGGCGGCGCGTCCGGCAGCGGGGGATCCTCCGGCTCGCCGCTCTCGCCCAAGACCGCGAACAGCCCTCCCTGCCCGCTCTGCTTGTCTTTCCAGACGCGCTGGCCGTGCTCCATCGCACCGTCGATGGCCGCCATGAGCTGCGAGCGCTCACCTTCCAGCGAATCCATCGCTCCGGCGCGGATCAGGCTCTCGATGGAGCGCCGATTCACGGCGCTGAGGTCGACGGTTTCGCAGAAGTAGTAGAGAGATCGGAAGGTCCCCTCCTCCGCACGGGCCTTCAGGATGGACTCGACCGCCGACTGGCCAAGATTCTTGATGGCCCCCAACCC
>CAKZVG010000541.1 GCA_937921835.1 uncultured Bryobacteraceae bacterium
GGGCGTCGCACCTCCACCCTACCGCCCTCGGCTGCCAATCGCTTCCTCCCGCTCGGTGATCGACGCAATGAAGTCCATATCGAGTGAATAGCCGAAGCCCGGCTCGTGGCGCACGACAATGGAGCCGCGCGGTGTGGTCTCGACCTCGGGCAGGATGATGTCCCGCTTCCAGTAACGCCGGCTCGCCGATACGTCGCCTGGCAGAACGAAGTTGGGCAAGGTTGCCAGCGCGACGTTGTGGGCACGGCCGACGCCCGCCTCCAGCATTCCGCCGCACCACACCGGGATACCCGCCCGCTGCGCGGCGTCGTGCACCCGGCGCGCTTCCAGAAACCCGCCCACGCGCCCCAGTTTGATATTGATGATGCCGCAGGCGTTGAGGCGGATGGCCTGTTCTGCGTGGCGCGCCGAACGGATGCACTCGTCCAGGCACAGGGGCGTGTCCAGTTTGGCTTGCAGCACGGCGTGATCGATGATGTCGTCGTGCGCCAGCGGCTGCTCGATCATCATCAGGTAGAAGTCGTCGAGCTTCTTGAGATGATCGGCGTCGGCCAGCGTGTAGGCGGAGTTGGCGTCGACCATCAGCTTGATGTTCGGGAAGCGCTCGCGCACGCGCCGCACGACATCGACGTCCCAGCCCGGTTTGATCTTGATCTTGATGCGCTGGTAGCCGGCGGCCAGTTCGGTTTCGATCTTCTCGAAAAGCTCTTCGACCGAATCCTGAATCCCGATCGAGACCCCGCAGGGGATCTCGGCCCGGGCGCCGCCGCCGATCGTCTTCCAGAGCGGTTCGCCGGCCTGGCGCGCCGCCAGGTCCCACACCGCCGCCTCCGCGCCGCCGCGCGCCATGCGGTGCCCGCGAATGTGCTCCGTTCGCGGCGCCACGCTCTCCGGCCCGTCGAGCGGTTCGCCGATCAGCCGGGGGGCGACGTAATCGCGCAGGATCCACCACGCCGATTCGGTCCACTCCTCGTTGTAGAAGGGGTTCTCGCCGGCGGTGACCTCGCCCCACCCCGAGACGCCATCCGCGACCGCCTCCACCAGCACCATCTGCCGCTCGTAGGTGCGTCCGAAACTGGTCTCGAAGAAGTGCACCAGCGGCATCCGGATCCGCCGCAGAACGATCCGTTCGATACGCAGCGCCATGTCAGTCTTTCACCGTCCCCTGATCGTCGCCGGACAACAGATACGCCGCCGATCGTTCGCCGCGCTCCAGGCCCACCACCACCAGGCCGCGCTCGAAGCACTCCAGAAACGAGTTGCTCACCGCTTCCTGGATGGCGCGTGCTTTCCGGACTTCGTTCTTGCGCAGGGTTTCGATGTCGTAGGGCACCTCAATGCGCGCCTCGATGGCGGGGCGGGGAAGCGGCGTGCCCGCGATTGCTTGCGCGACGCGCCGCGAGGACATCCACCATTCGGCCACGCAGCGGTCCGTCGGCAAGCCGCCGTGCAGGTGACTGCTGGTGGTGCCGTACTGGTTGAGCACATAGCGGCGCACGATGGCGCCCAGCCGCTCCAGGTTGAAATAGGCGTTCTTGATTTCAAGCGGATCGAAGGTCCACTCCATGAGTTCGATGCCGCGCGCCAGCGCCTCTTCGCGCTGCTTGAGCTTCAGCATCCGCCCGACGCCGGAATTGCGGTACTCCGGCAGCACGCCCAGCATGTGGCTGTGCAGATAGTTGCGTCCTCCCGGCTTGAGCCCGGGGATGGCCAGGCAGAAGGCGATCATGCGGCCTTGCTCGAAGGCTCCGAAAGCCTGTCCGCCCACCTTGGAGGCGACCACGAACAGGCGCAGTGGGAGGAGTTCGACGTCCTCGAATCCCCAGATTTCCTTTTGCAGGCGCACGGCCTCCTTGAACTCATCGAGGCCGGCCAGGGCCCGCACATCGATCATGGTTTTTGTTTGGCTTCCTGCCATAGGGCTTCCATCTCGCCGAGCGACGCTTCCGGCAGCGCACGCCCGCTGGCGGCGAGCGACTCCTCGATGTGGCCGAAACGCTTCCGGAATTTCGCGTTGGCGCGGCGCAGCGCCTGCTCGGCGTCCACCTTCAGAAACCGTGCCAGGTTGACGACCACGAAGAGCACGTCGCCCAGTTCGTTCTCCAGCAGCTCCGGCGACGCCAGGCGGCGCGCCTCGGCCAGCTCGTCCAGCTCCTCGTGCAGCTTGTCGATGACCTGACCGGCGTGCTGCCAGTCGAAGCCCACCGCCGCGGCTTTGGAGCTGAGCTGCTGCGCCTCGACCAGCGCCGGCGCGGTGCGCGACACGCCAGCCAGCAGGCCGCCGGGCCGCTCGCCTTTGCCCCGCTTTTCGTCCGCCTTGATCTCGTCCCAGCGCTTCTTCACCTCGTCCGGGGTGTGCGCGCTGGCGCCGGCGAAGACGTGCGGATGGCGGCGGATGAGCTTGCCGTTGATGGCGTCGAGCGCCGCTTCGATCGTGAACCGGCCCTGCTCGGCCGCCATCTGGGCGAAGAAGACCGATTGCAGCAGCAGGTCGCCGAGTTCGTCCGCCACCGCCGGCCAGTCGCGCGCGTCGATGGCATCCATGAGCTCGTAGGCCTCTTCGAGCAGGTACGGTTTGATGCTGTCGAAGGTCTGCTCGCGGTCCCAGGGACAGCCCTCGGGACCGCGCAGTTTGGCCATGATCTCAACCAGGCGCTGGAACTTTTCGCCCACGCGTGCGGAATCGTTCTCCATGTGCTCAGGGAAGTGGGGAATGCGCTAATACCTAACTGTAGCACAGCGCCCCGGCGGCGCTCGTCCGCGCTCACAGGCTCAGCGGGAAGGTGTCGAGCGGCGTGACCCCGTCTCTACCCACCAGATAGTTTCGCTCCAGGCGGATTCCGCCGCCCAACTCCGGCGCGTACAGCCCGGGTTCGGCCGCGATGACGTCGCCTTCGCGGACGGGCTCCTCGCTGCCGGGCGTGAGCCACGGGTACTCCCAGGCGTCCATGCCCACCCCGTGACCCAGGTGGTGGGTGAACGATCCCTTGGCCGGGGCGAAGGTCTCCAGGTGCGCGCGCACCTCGTGGTACAAGTCGCTGCCCTTCACTCCTGGACGCAGCCGCCGTTCGAGGATCGAGTGCGCCGCCATCACGTGCTCCCAGGCCGCCTGCTGGAGCGGGCTGGGTTGGCCCGCGGCGAAGGTGCGGCAGAGGTCGCACGAGTAGCCCTGATAGGAAGGAAAGATGTCGAGGATGTAGAGATCGCCCTGCTCGACCCGGCGCAGCGTCGGCGGGCCGCCGCCACGAATGGCGCGCGTCCCCGCGGCGAAGTCGCCGCGCAATTCCACCGCGGTGCCCGCCTCCTGGACCATTGCTTCCAGGAAGATAAGATACGCGTCGCATTCGCTCATGCCGGGCTCGAGGCAGGACTTCAATGCGCGATAGCCCACTTCGGCCAGGCGGACCGCGGCGCGCATGCATTCCAGCTCGTCGGAGTCCTTGGCGCGGCGGAGATCGAGCATCGTAGGCGTGAGGTCAACCGGCCGCGCGCCGGGCGGCAGCGCGCTGGTCAGGGCCGTGGAGGCGGAGTCGAACTCGATCCCGATGGCGCCGCTGAGTCCTCGAAGAAACCCGGCTGCCAGCGCCGCGGCCTCGGCGTGCATGGTGTGGCGCAAGAACGGGCGTTCGAGCGTGTAGGCCGTGTAGAGCGCCAGTTCCTGAGCGGCGTGCTCGCCCGGCGCGGCGTTGGTGATCAGCAGGCTGTCCCCGCCGGCCGCCAGCAGGAAGACCTGCGGCAGATTGGGATCGTTCAGCGCCCCGGCCAGGTAGTAAACGTTTTTTGGGTTGCTGACGGCGGCGGCCGCGATTCGCTGATCCTTCATCCGTTCAAGCAGCCGGCGCTGCCGCTGGCGGCATCCGTCCTGAGTGAGCACGGGTTTCCCTCCAGTTGAGATTGTAACGGCTGGAAGCCCCTGTCACGGGTGCGATTCGCGGTCAAGCTGGCGCGTGAGGGCTCGCATCTTTTTCCAGCTCTCATCCGTATATCCGTTGTGGGTGTTGTATGATCTGCCAAGCGGCCATGGCGTGGGAACGGACAGCGGCGGCGGACGAGGACGCGGCGCTCTTGAAGCGGCGCCATCCGGAAGCGCTGAACGCGCTCGTGACGCGCTATCAGCACCGGCTCTACCGCTATCTGAGGCGCCTGGTAGGCGATGGCGCGGCGGCGGACGACCTGTATCAGCAGACCTGGCTGCGCGTGCTCGATCAGGCGGGGCGCTACGACGCCCGCCGCGCTTTCGAACCCTGGCTCTTCGCCATCGCGCACAACCTGGCCGTGGATCATCTGCGGCGCAAGCGCCCCGGCAGCCTGCACGAACCAGCGGCGCCTGGCGCTCCTGCGCCGGTGGAAATCCTGGCGGCGCCGGACGACGGCGCGCTCGAACGCTATCTCGCGGGTGAGCGCGCGGCGGCGCTCCAGGCCGCGCTGGATGAGTTGCCCGCCAGCTACCGCGAAGTCCTCACGCTGCGTTTCGAGCAGGACATGAAACTCGAAGAAATCGCGCAAGTCGCCGGCGCTCCGCTGCCCACCGTGAAGAGCCGGATGCGCCGCGCGCTGATCGAGTTGCGTTCCCGTCTTGAGCGCGGCATGCGGGAGCAGCAATGAGCGATCACGAGCGCATCTCCGGCCTGTTGCCGCTGGCCGCCGCGGGCCTGCTCGATCCCGAAGAGGAGCGCGTCCTCCGGCGCCACGCCGCCGGGTGCGCCGACTGCGCCGCCGCGTTGCGCGCCTGGCAGGCAATCGGAGCGGGTTTCGCGGCCCTTCCGCAGCCGGCCGTTCCCAGGGATCTTGCCGCCGCCACGCACCGGCGCCTGGCGGCGGCCCTCTCCGCCGAGGCGGCGCGCCGCTGGGACGAGGTCGTGCTTGCCTGCCTGGCGTTGTTCGGCTGGACGGTCGGGCTTTCGATGTGGGCGGTCTACCGGATGGTGGGTGGCGGCTACGGAGCGCTGGTTGAAGTGGAGTGGGCGGAAAGCCTGGTTTGGCTCACCGGGACCACCGTGCTCGCTTGGCTCACCGCGGGCGTGGCGGCGGTGCTGGCCGCTCAGCGACGGAAAGAGCTGTGGAGGCGGTCATGAAGCGATTCAAAGAGGAAATCGGCATTATCGGCCCGAAAGCGTGGCTGATTGTGTTCCTGGTCTGGCTGGCTCTGACCGTGGCGATCATCGTGCTGTTCACCGTGGCGGGTAAGCCGGGGGACCCGCCCTTCTGGGCGCGGGTCTTCCTGACAATCGCGATTCCCGTTCCCCTGGGAGCCTACGCGGCGCTCATCGCCTACGTTCACGCCGACGCCAAACGCCGCCAGATGCGGCACGTCCTTTGGACCCTGCTGGCGGCCCTGATCCCCAACGCGATCGGCGTCCTTCTGTATTTCATCCTGCGCGACCCGCTGGCCGGCGCGTGCGGCGGCTGCGGCGCGGTGGTGAAAGGAAACTTCACCTTCTGCCCCGCCTGCGGCGCCGTGCTCGGATCGGTTTGCCCGCAATGCCGGCGGACGGTGGAGCCGGGCTGGACGGTCTGCGCCTTCTGCGGAACGAAGTTGTAGAACGCCTCGGTACAACCTGTACTACTGGCGCTACTGCCCGCGAAGAACTCGGTTTTGACACGTTGCGCAGCACCCAGGTTGGGTAATACGATCTGCTCCTTCCGAAGCCTTCCACATCCACCGGCTCACCCGTCCCGCCGGGACTTCGAGTAAGCGCCCACTGGCGGGGGCGCCTGGCTGCACCCGCGGGCGCAACCAGTCATGTCCCGGAGCCCTGGGCCTGACAGGCTGACAATGCGCTCTTCAAGGTGATCGGGATCACCGGGGATCTCCGCCAGTTGCAGTCTCCGCCGCGGCTGAGCTGGTGAGCCGGAGTTGCCGCCTCAATAACACTTGGCTGTCAAGCCGCCGTCGGCGACCACCACTCCAGCCGTGATAAACGAGGAATCCTCCGAGGCCAGAAACAGCGCCGTGCGGGCGATCTCCTCCGGCGCCGCGATGCGCCGCAGGGCGTACTTCGAGGAGACCTCGGCCCGCAACGCCGCCGGGTCCGGGGCGGCGTCGTAGTATTCGCGCACCATGGGCGTGTCCACGTCGCCCGGACAGATGGCGTTCACGCGGATGCCTTCCGGTCCGTAAGAGAGAGCCGCCGCGCGCGTCAGGGCGATGACGCCGCCCTTCATGGCGCAGTAGGCCGCCAGGTCCGGGTCTCCCACCAGCCCCAGGATCGAGGCGATGTTGACAATCGCGCCCCCGCCCGCGCGGCGCAGTTCCGGGATGGCGTACTTGGTGCAGAGAAAGACGCCCTTCAGGTTCACCGCTTGCAACCGGTCCCAGTCTTCCTCGCTGGTCTCGTCGAGACGGCCAAGAATCTGGATCGCGGCGTTGTTCACCAGAACATCCAGCCGCCCGTGGGTCCCGGCGGCGGTCCGCATGATCCGCTGAACGTCCTCGCTGTTGGACACGTCCGCCAGGCAGGCGGAAGCCTGATGGCCCTCGGCGAGGATCCCGGCCACGCTCGCCTCGAGCGGCTCCGGCTTCCAGTCCACCGCCACCACACGGGCGCCCTCCCGCGCGAAAAGGCACGCGATGGCGCGCCCGATCCCGGAGGCCGCGCCGGTGACCACCGCCACCTTCCCATCCAATCTCTTCACTGAGGATTCACTCCCACTCAATGGTTCCGGGCGGCTTGTGGGTCAAGTCGTGGAAGACGCCACAGACGCCTTCGGTGGCGAGCAGCTCGCCGGCCATGCGG
>CAKZVG010000542.1 GCA_937921835.1 uncultured Bryobacteraceae bacterium
CCAGCCGGGGCAGCATGTACGGGCTGCGCAGACTGGCTTTGACGCCGTGCGCGGGAGAAGCCAGCACCGCGTTGCGCGTCACCTCGGAGCCCGTCCCGGCCGTGGTGGAAGCGGCGATGAAGGGCGCCGAGGGCTTCTCCAGCGTTTGCCCCCGGCCCACCACCTCGAGGTAGTCGAGCGGCTCGCCGCTGTTTGGCAGCAGGGCGGCGATCGCTTTGCCCGCATCGATGGCGCTGCCCCCGCCGAAGCCGACAATCACGTCGCAGCCGCTCTCGCGCGCCTGCCGGACGCCGCCTCGGACAAGGTCCACCGTGGGCTCGTCCTCGACCTTTAGCACCACGCAATCCGCCAGGCTCTCCTTGAGTGCGGCCCAGCGCGGCGACCGGCCCGCCACCAGCAGCGCGCGCGCACCCATCGAGCGCGCCGCGGGCGCGATTTGCGCCGCCGTTCCCCAGCCGAACAGAATGCGCGCCGCCGTCGCGAAATCGAAGCCCATCTACCAGCCCGCCTCGTCTGGAAACACGTTCGAGTACTTGGTGGAGCTGCGCGGTTCGGCCATCATCGGCGCCACCGTGTCGCGCCAGGTCTTGTAGTGGGCGGTGTCCTTGTGCGCGGCGGCGGCTTCCTCGGAGCGGTAGACCTCGACCAGGATGAAGCGCGCCGGATCGTCGGCGCGCTGAATGACGTCGAAGCGCGCGATGCCGGCCTCCTGGACGCTGTTTCTCGCGTTCTCAACTGAGGCGGCTTTGAAAGCCGGGATGTATTCCGGCTTGACGTGCACATGGACGTGGACGATCAGCATCGCAATCTCCTCCTACAGTGGCTACCATTCCGGCCCGCGCCGCCGCAAGCGGCCGGCCGGATGCGATACCTTGAAAAGGACGCCGCTGCCCGTCCGGCTCTTGTTACAGAATGACTTTCATCATGCCAGGGATTTCCGTGCTGGCCATTGTGCTCCTGTGGCTGCCGGCGGCTTCCGCGCTGCACGCCCAGGTGGAGAGCCGGGCGCAGGAGATCGAGCGGGCCCGCGACGAGAAGGCCGCGCGGCTGGAGCCGGAGACGGTAACCAGGACCGAAGCCGCCCTGAATTACATCAAGGACCGGAAGATTCTCGAGCGCATCACGGCCGGCGTCGCAGGCTTCCGCGTGGGCTTCGGGGGCCTGATCAGCGGCTCCGGTTTCGCGCTGGGGCCGGAATACCTGCGGCGCGACCTGCTGCGCGGCGATCTGATTCTGCGTGCCTCGGCGAGGTCGTCCTTCAAGGCCTACCAGCTTTACGAACTGGAGGCGGACCTGCCGCGCCTGTCGGGCGGCAACGCCTTCGCGGGCTTTTCGGCGGCCCACCGCAACTACCCCGGCGTAAATTATTACGGCCCGGGGCCGAAATCCTCGAAACAGGGCCGCAGCAATTACCGCCTGGAAGACACCTCGGTGAGCGGCACGGCCGGCGTTGCGCCCCTTCCGCGCCTGCGGCTGGGCGGCGGCGGCGGATCCCTTTGGGTGAACGTGGGCCCGGGAACCGACCGGCGCTTCGTTTCGGCCGAACAGATCTACTCGCCGCGCGCCGCGCCGGGCATCGGCCGCCAGACTGATTTCCTCACCGGCAACGTCTTCGTCCAATACGACTATCGCGATCACCCCGGGGGACCGCGCAGCGGCGGCAACTACCTGGTGCGTTTCTCCTACTTCGGCGACCGCGCGCTGAAGCTGCACACCTTCCGGCGGCTGGACGCCGAGGCGCAGCAGTACATATCGTTTTTCAACCAGCGCCGCGTGATCGCGCTGCGCGCGCTGGCCACGTTGACCTATCCCAACGCCGGCCAGGTGACGCCGTTCTACATGCAGCCCGTGCTCGGCGGGTCGGAAACCCTGCGCGGCTTCCGGCCGTTCCGCTTCCACGACAACAACCTGTTCCTTATGAACGCCGAGTACCGCTGGGAGACCTTCAGCGGGCTGGACATGGCCCTGTTCTTCGACGCCGGCAAGGTCTTTCCCAGGCGCGGGCAGTTGAACTTTCACGACCTGGAAGGATCGGCCGGCTTCGGCTTCCGCTTCAACGTCCGCAACAGCGTGTTCCTGCGCATCGACACCGGTTTCAGCCGCGAAGGCTACCAGGTGTGGCTGAAGTTCCAAAACGTTTTTTAGGACTGCTGTATGAAACGGTTTCTCGCACTCGCGCTTCTGTCCGCCGCCGCCGGCGGCGCGCCCAGGTTCTATCCCGACGACCCCATCGGGAAGGTGCCCCCGCCGCGGCGCGTTGAAGACGCGCGGGCGCGCAAGCTGAACGACTACTACGACTTCTTTCAAATGATCTTCGCCCGGCCCGGCGAGCGCCAGCGCCCCGGCCGGCCGATTCCGGCCCAGGCCGTCAACACCCTGGGCGAAGTGCCCGACAGCTCCTGGTTCACCAACCGCCACGGCGCCGTCCGCATGAGCCGCCAGGAACTCCTGCGGGGACCGGGCGACGGAAACGCGCCCGACGCCGGCCCCTGGGAAGTTACCGAAGCCAAGAACGAAGGCGTCACGCCCGGCTTCACCATCCGCGATTCGCGCGGCAACCGCTACAAGCTGAAATTCGATCCGCTGAGCAACCCGGAGATGGCCACCGCGGCCGACGTCATCGGCGCCAAGTTCTTCCATGCCCTTGGCTACAACGTCCCGGAGAACTACATCGTCACCTTTCCGCGCGAGCGCCTCCAGTTGAAGCGCGGCGGCGTCGAGTTCATCGACGCCTTCGGCAAGCGGCGCAAAATGACCCGGCGGGACGTGGACGAAATCCTGCTGAAAGTTCCCAAGACAAAGGACGGCAGGATCCGCGGCGTCGCGAGTTACTTTCTGAAGGGCAAACTGCTGCGCGAGTTCCGCTACCACGGCACCCGGGCGGACGACCCCAACGACATCGTCCCCCACGAGCACCGGCGCGACCTGCGCGGCCTGTTCGTCTTCTGCGCCTGGCTGGGTCACGATGACTCCCGCGCCATCAACACCATGGACTCGCTGATCGAGGAGAACGGCCTCAAGTACATCCGGCATTACCTGCTCGATTTCGGCTCGATCCTCGGCAGCGCCAGCACCAAACCCAACAGCCCGCGCTCCGGCAATCAGCACCTGTTTAGCTGGAAGCCGGCCGCGATCGAGCTGTTCACGCTGGGCCTGCACGTGCCACGCTGGGCGCGCGCCCGCTACCCCCGCCTCCCCAGCGTGGGCCTCTTCGAGCACGAGATCTTCGATCCCGAGCGCTACCGCACCGAGTACCCCAACCCGGCCTTC
This sequence comes from uncultured Bryobacteraceae bacterium, assembly GCA_937921835.1. Taxonomy (GTDB): domain Bacteria; phylum Acidobacteriota; class Terriglobia; order Bryobacterales; family Bryobacteraceae; genus CAKZVG01. The sequence continues at coordinate 3,271 of CAKZVG010000542.1, forward strand.
GAGAACCGCCTCCCGGACGATACCTTCTGGGCGGCGAAGATCGTGATGCGCTTCTCGGATGAGGACATTCGGGCGCTTGTCTCCACGGGCGAG
>CAKZVG010000543.1 GCA_937921835.1 uncultured Bryobacteraceae bacterium
CGCCTCCGAGCGCGCCGCGCTGCCGCCGGGGCCCGTGGAGCGCCACATCCAAACCATGGTCCGGCTGCTCAAGGCCGTGCGCCACGAGGTGCTGGAGGCGGGCCTCAAGGTGGCCATCGAGGTCCACAAGGACCTGCTGGCTTGGCAATTTCAGGAACTCGTCGAGAGCGCGGGCCGGGATTTCGTGGGCATTTACATGGATACCGGCAATCCGGTTTTCGTGCTCGAGCATCCGCTCACGACGCTCGAAACGCTGGCGCCGTACGTGGTCACGCTGCACCTGCGGGATTCGGTGATCTATGAGCACCGGCGCGGCGTGGCCGTGCACTGGGTGCCGCTGGGCGAGGGCGTGGTGGATTTCCACGAGATCGTGGCGCGAGCGCGGGAGTTGTGCCCGCACGTCCACGTGTACGTCAAGCCCATCACGGGCCGCCCGGCGCAGGTGATCCCTTATCTCGAAGAGGGCTTCTGGAAACTCTTCCCCGAGAAGCGCGCCCGCGACCTGGCGCGCTTCCTCGCGCTGGCCAGACAAGGGCAGCCCTATGAGCGCCCGGTGGTGGTGGAAGATCTGCAAGGCCGCCCCATCCCGCCACACTTCCTGACGGCCATCCAGTTCCAGCAGCGGGATCACATGGAGCGCAGCGTTGAATACGCGAAGAAGTCTCTCGATCTCGGCGTGCGCTGGCGAGCTTGAGATGAGTTACGCTATGCGGCGCCGTGAAGCGCTTGCCTGTCTGCCGTCTCTGTCCGCCGCCGGCCTGCCGCTCCGGGCGGCGGCGGACTTCCCCCAGCCGGACCTTGCCAATCTGAGCGAAACGTTGGAATGGATCGCGGGGCAGAATCCCCGCGAGTTCTCTTTTCTGAATCCGCGCTGGAAATCCCTGGACGCCTGGAAGCAGGCCGCGCGCCCGCTGTTCCGCCGCCTGCTGAGCTACAACGCCAGGTCCGAACCGCTGGCAGCGGCGCTGCTCGGCAAAGAAGACCGGGAGGGATTTACACTCGAGCGCGTCCGGATCCGCGCCACCGCCGCTTACGAGATCCCGGCCTGGGTCCTCCTGCCGCGGAGGAGCAAGGGAAGATCGCCCGGCGTGGTGGCGATTCACTGCCACGGGGGTTCCTACGTGTGGGGGCACGAGAAGATCCTGAGCCATCCCGGCGAACCCGAGTCCGCCCGCCAGTATCGCGAGCGGGCTTACGGGCGCCCCTACGCCGAGTTCCTGGCCCGCCGCGGCTTTGTTGTGCTGGTGATCGACGGGTTCTATTTCGGCCAGCGCCGGCTGAAGGTGGAGGATCTCGCGCCGGAGGTGGCGCCGCCGTCCCTCCGCGAGCGGCTCCAGAAACTGGCCGCGGCGAAACCAGGCACCTCCGAATGGTTCAGCGCCGTGGACCGGGCCTGTGGCGAGTATGAGCACCTTACCGCCAAGACCATCTTTTCGGCGGGCGCCACCTGGCCCGGCATTCTCGTCTGGGACGACATGCGCAGCGTGGACTATCTGGCCAGCCGCCCGGAAGTGGACCCCAACCGCATCGGCTGTGTGGGTTTGTCAATCGGAGGCTTGCGCACGGCCCATCTCATCGCGGCCGATCCGCGCATCAAGGCGGCCTGCGTAGCCGGCTGGATGACCCGCTTCCCGACGCAGTTGCGCAATCACCTCCGCAACCATACCTGGATGATCTACGTTCCCGGCCTATACGCGGCGATGGATCTGCCGGACGCCGCGGCGCTAACCGCTCCGGGAGCGCTGCTGGTGCTCCAGTGCGCGCGCGATGCGCTCTATCCGATGGCGGGAATGAAAGGCGCGGTCGAGACCTTGGAGCGGATCTACCGCAAGGCCGGCATCCCCGAGCGCTTCCGGGGCAGCTTCCACGACGTGCCGCACTCCTTCACTCCGCCGATGCAGGAAGAAGCGTTCGCCTGGTTCGAGCGCTGGCTCTGACCGGCACCGGCTGAGGCGGCTCAGGCGCGCTTGCCCCGCCGGGCCAGGATCTCCTCCAACTGCGCCCGCAGCTTCCGCTTCCGCGCCGCTTCCGGCTCCGCGCCCGCCAGATTGCGCATCTCGCGCGGGTCGTCCTGGTAGTCGTACAGTTCCTCGCCGTACTGGCCGTCGCCCCACATGTTGTAGCGGTAGCGTTCGGTGCGGATCGAGTAGCCCATGACGCGCTTGCCGCCTTCGGCGCGCGCCACCTGCGTGATTCCGGGCTTGTCCCACGCCGCCGCGGGATTGGCCAGCAGCGGGGCGAGGCTGCGCCCGTGCAGGTTCGCCGGAGCGCCCTTGAGGCCGCACAGTTCCGCCGCCGTGGGATAGAGATCGAGCAGTTCCACGGTCCGCCCCGAGGCGCGCCCGCGCGCCGCGACGCCCGCGCCGCCCAGCAGCAGCGGCACCCGCGCCGAAGGCTCGAACAGGTTCTGCTTCATCCACTGGCCATGCTCGCCGAGTTGGTAGCCGTGGTCGCTCCAGAAGACGATCAGCGTGTTTTCCGTGAGCCGCAGCCGGTCGAGCGCGCCGAGCAGTTTGCCCACCTGCGCGTCCAGAAACGCGATCGATGCATAATAGGCCTGCTTGGCCTCGCGGCGTTGCTTCTCGTTCATGCCCCAGTTGGCCGGCCGGGTCCAGTAGGCGATCTCCGGCGCGATGCGCATCTCGCTCTCCTCAAAGGGCGTGGCCTGGATCTTGCTCAGCGGGTACAGGTCGAAATACCTGGTGGGAGCGATCCAGGGCACGTGCGGCCGGTAGAAGCCGGCCGCAAGGAAGAAGGGGTCGCCGCGGTGTTGTTCGAGCAGGCGGATGGTTTCCTCCGCCACCATGCCGTCGGTATGCTCCTCGTCCTTGGCCGGTGAAGCATAGAAGCAGATGGCTGAACCGATGCCGCGCTGGGGCGTGTAGTTGGTGAGCAGCGGTTCTTCTTTCGTGTGATCGACGCCGTTCGGGTTCACCACGTGGTTCCAGGTGGGCTTGTCGTCCAGCCCGTCGGTGCCGATCTGGCCGGGCACGCCGTAATGATAGATCTTGCCCACCCGCGCGGCATAGAAGCCGTTTTTCTGAAACAACTGGCCGAGAGTCACGACATCGGGAAGGTTCCGGCGGAAGTGAGTTTGCAGATCGTAGACGCCGGTCGTGTCCGGCGCGAGCCCGGTCATCAGTGATGTCCGCGAGGGGCTGCACAGCGGGTGCTGGCAGTAGGCGCGGTCGAAGCGCAC
>CAKZVG010000544.1 GCA_937921835.1 uncultured Bryobacteraceae bacterium
GCGCACCAGTTCTTTGTAGAGCAGCCCGGTGCGCCCGCTTGAGAGCACGCCGGCCAGCACGTCGAAGGCGGGATCGTCCGGGTGAAGCTGATCCGGGCGTTTGTAGCCGGCGATCAGCAGGGGCTGCGACGGCGACTCCACCCAAACCCGCTTCTCGCCCTCCTGCGGCGGCTCCTCGGTCCGCACCCGCGGCGGAAGCGGGCCGGACGGGAGGCGGGTGAAATACTTTTCCGCCAGCCGCTTCATTTCGGCCGGATCGACGTCGCCGGCGATGGCGATGGTGATGTTCGAAGGCGTGTAGAAGGTCTTGTAGAACCGCTCGGCGTCCGGCACGCGGTAGCTCTCGATGTCGCTCGCCCAGCCGCCCGGCATGTTGCGGTAGGGGTGGGCGGCGAAGGCGGTCGAAATCATCGCCTCCAGCAGCTTGCCCTGCGGCGAGGACTCCACCCGCATGCGGCGCTCTTCGCGCACCACGTCGCGCTCCTTGTAGAATTCCCGGAAGACGGGACGCAGGAAACGTTCCGATTCGAGCAGGAACCACAACTCGGTGCGGTTGGAGGGGAAGTTGTAGTAGTAGGTCGTCGAATCCATGCCCGTGCCGGCGTTCAATCCGACGCCGCCGTTCTCCTCGATAATGCGCGGGAAGGCGTTGGGATCGACAAAGCTGTTGGCTTTGTCGATCGCCGCCTTGAGCTGCGCCTCCAGGTCCTTGATGGCGGCCTGGCTGGCGCGGAAGCCTTTGTTGCGCTCGGCCTCCAGCCGGTCGTAAATCCGCTCCACGGCTTCGAGCGCCCTCTTCTCCTCGGCATAATTGGTGGTGCCGATGGTGTCGGTGCCCTTGAACGCCATGTGCTCGAACATGTGCGCCAGGCCGGTTTGCCCGCCGGGATCGTTCACCGATCCCGCGTTGACGTAGGAGTGGAAGGAGACCACCGGAGCGGCGCGCCGCTCGAGCACGAGAAAGCGCAGCCCGTTGGAGAGCGTGAACTCGGTGACGCGTTTTTCGAATTCCTTAAGATCCTGGGCGGCCAGCGACAGCGCGGCGGCGCAGCCCAGCAGGAGGCGGAGAGCCGTTGAGGTCATTGCCAGTTGATTCTCCCGGATGACGAGAGCAGAGTCTTCTGCTATTTTAACGTGTGGCGGGCATCCCGAGGTTCCCGCGTGAACGCCTTTTTATGAATACGCAGGATTTCCAGCGCGCTCTGGCGTGGCTTCTGGCCGGACTGCTGCTGTTTCTGCTCTACAGCATCGTGCAGCCCTTCCTGGTGTCGCTGACCTGGGCGGCCATCCTGGCGATCTTTTTCTTCCCGCTGCACCGCCTGGTGGGCCGCGTGATTCCGGGCGCGAATCTCGCGGCGCTGGCCAGCACGGCGGTGGTGACGGTCCTGCTGGTGCTTCCGGTGCTGCTGGTCACGCCGGTGGTCGCCCAGGAAGCGGTCGCGTTCTTCGACTGGGTGCGGTCGAAAGACGGCATCGCCCAGGCCAAGACCCTGCTCGACCGTTACCTGAGTTCCGTTCCGGTGACCTTCGGCGACGTGCAAAGCACGCTCGAGGACCTGGCGCGCAAAGCCGGCGCCCTGGTGGCGCAACAGTCGGCGCGTCTGGCCGGCAACGTGGCGGGTTTCTTTTTCCATCTGGTGGTGATGCTGCTGGCCCTGTTTTACCTGTTCCGGGAGGGGCCGGCGCTGGTGCACTGGATCGCCGACCTGTCGCCGCTCGGCGGGACAGGGCATAGCCGCGTCATCCACGAAACCGCGGAACTGGTTCAGGTGACCATCACCTCCAGTTTCATCGTCGCGGCCGTGCAGGGAAGTTTGGGCGGGTTGACCTTCTGGGTATTGGGCATTCCTTCGGCGGCGATCTATGCCCTGTTGATGGCGCTGCTGGCCTTTCTCCCGCTGGTCGGACCCTGGTTGATCTGGGTGCCGATGGCCGTAACGCTGATCGTGACCGGCAGCCGGGGCCGGGGCATCGCGCTCATCATTCTCGGGTTTCTGGTGGTGAGCGGAGTGGACAACGTGCTGCGTCCGCTGCTCATCGCGGGGCGTTCCCAGTTGAACGGCCTGCTGGTGTTCATCAGCGTGCTGGGAGGCATGCAGGCATTCGGTTTTGTCGGCGTGGTGCTCGGTCCGCTGATCGTCACCATCGCGGTCGGGCTGTTAAAAGCTTACCGGGCGGAATTGCGGGAACGCGCCGCCGGCGTGGTGACGCCGCTGCTCGTGCTGGCGCTGCTGCCTGCCGCGGCTTGGGGAGCGGAGACGCCGCTGCCCATTCCGGGCGAGGGCTGGACGCCCCGCTACTTCAATATCGGGACTGTCCCGCCCGCGGAAGCCGCGGGATTCGCGATGGTCGACGACCCGGAGCGCGGCGGCTCGCTGGCTGTCGGGCCGTGGCGCGCCGGCGACTTCAGCATCCGCTACGAGTACAGCCGCCGGCTGCCGCTCGTCGAGGGCCGTCTGCGTGGAAACTACCGGACCGAGGAACTGCTGCCCAACCAGGCCTTCGTCACCATTCACTTCTATCGCGGCGGTACGCGCACCGGCACGGCCGATTTCCGGCTGGCGCCAGCCCGGGAATGGACCGGCTTCGAAGTCCCCATCCGCCGCGCGCCCCGGACCACCGACTCGATGGTAATCGGCGTGGGCCTCTCCGGGAAGAGTGAAGGCAGGGCGCTGTTCAGCGGCCTCGAGGTAAGCGACGATCCCTTTGAGACCGCGTTCCCTCCGGAGCCGCCCGAACTCACCCGCGCCGCGCCTCCCGGCGATTTCGAGCCCGGCCCGCGCTACCGTCTGGCCGAACGCGACGGCGCCTGGTGGCTGGTGTCGCCCGAAGGCAAGGCCTTCTACTCGCTCGCCGTCGATCCGCCGGCGTTCGAACTGAACCCGGCGGGCATCGAGCGCGGCCGCGAACTGGTGGCGCAGCTTTGCGGCCTGGGATTCAATTCCCTGGCCGGCTGGCACAACCTGTGGCGCTACACGCCGCTCAACGATCTGCTTGCCGCCGAAGGCGCGGAACCCGTGCCGCAGTTCCAGGTGGCGAACGTCATCGCCGGCGCCGATCTGCTGGTGGACGCGGCGGGCAAGGATACCGGCGATCATTCATTCCCCGATCCCTTCGACCCGCGCTGGGAGGCGGGGCTGCGCGCCAGTCTCCAGGACCGCCTGCGGCAGATGCGCGGCCGGCCGTTTTTCGTAGCCTGGTTCGCCGGCAACGAGCGCACGCACCACGATCTGCACCGGCGCGTCTGGTCCCGGCACTGCTCGGCCGCGCTGCGAAAGTTTCTCGAGCAGCGCTACGAGTCCGACGTCGCCAGGCTGAATCAGGCCTGGGGAACGGAGTTCTCCTCGTTTGAGGACCTGGTGCGCGCGCGCCCGGATCCGCTCCTGCGCCGCGGCGCGATGTATGAGGATTTCCGCGCCTTCAAGCGGGAACTGCTGCGGTGCTTCAATGAGACCCTGCTGCGCGTGATCCGCGAGGAAGATCCCGGGCGCCTGGTGTTCTCCCACCGTTTCATGACCGGCGAAGTTGGCGACTGGGTCGAGGAACTCGACCTGTACGAAGGCTTCGACGGCATCGCCGTGAACCTGTACCCTTCCAACCTTTCGGCCGGCCTGAACGCCAACGAACTGGCGCTGCTGCGCCTGGTTCACGAGCGCACCGGCAAGCCGGTGCTGCTGTCGGAATGGTCGATCCCGGCCATCGATTCGGGGCTTTACGACGATCCCAACAAGCTGGATTGGTCCTATCCCCAAACCGTGAACACCCAGCAAGAGCGGGCGCGGCAGGCCGCCTGCGTGACGGCGGAGTTTTTCAATCTGCCCTTCCTGGTGGGCTCGCACTGGTTCATCTGGAACGACTACGACTCACCCGAACGCTACGCCAACCGCGGCCTGTTCAAGAAGAACGGCGATCCCTGGCCGGAGTTGCAGGAGGCGCTGCGGCGGATTCACGGGCGGATCGCGGCGCACCGCTGAGACAAGCGCCGGGCCGTGCAACAATACCTCCATGCGGATTACCGAACTTCGCCTCCATCCCATCGCCGTCGCCGACCCGCCGCTGCGCAGTTCCTACGGGCGGCACGCGCCCTACGCGCTGCGCACCGTCGTCGAACTCAAGTCGACCGACGGGCTGACCGGCTTCAGCGAGACCTACGGCGGCGAGAAGCCGCTGGCGGCGCTCGCAGCCGCCCGGGCGCGCGTGGAGGGAATGGATCCCTTCCAGTTGCTCTCGCTCAAGCTGGACATGACCGCCGAAGCCGACCGCGCCGCCACCGAAGCCGCCGCGCGCAGCCAGATGTGGCTGGTGCCGGGCGAAAACCCGCTCGATGAAGCCACGCGCACCTACGCCGCCATCGAGGTGGCGTGCCTGGACCTGATCGGCAAAGCGCTGAACAAGCCGCTCTGCGACGTGGTGGGCGGCCGCTGCCGCGACGAAGTGGCCTTTTCCGCCTACCTGTTCTATAAGCATGCGGGCGGCGGCGGCCTGGGCGAGGACGCGCGCGAGGATGAATACGGCGAGGTGCTCGATCCCGAGGCGATGGTCGGCGAGGCGCGCGGCTTCATCGCCAAATACGGCTTCCGCGAGATCAAACTCAAGGGCGGCGTGCTGGAGCCGGAGCTCGAGATCGAAACCATCCGCCTGTTGCGGCGCGAGTTTGGACCCACCGTCCCGCTGCGCATCGATCCCAACTGCGCCTGGTCGATCGAAACCTCGCTGCGTGTGGCGCGGGAACTCAAGGACGAACTCTCCGGCGGCGGTTACCTCGAAGACCCCTGTCCGGGCCTCGAAGGCATGGCCGAATTACGCCGCCGCATGCTGGCCGAAGGCATCGAGACGCCGCTGGCCAGCAACGTCGTCACCACCTGCTTCGCGCACGTCCCGCTGGCCGCCCGCATGGACGCCGTGCAGATCGTGCTCTCGGACCCGCACTACTGGGGCGGCATCCGCAGCTTACAATATCTTTCGCACCTGTGCGAGGTGCTGGGGCTGGGCGTCTCCATGCACTCGAACAACCACCTGGGCGTCAGCCTGATGACCATGGCGCACGCCGCCGCCGCCGCCCCGCGCATCAGCTACGCCTGCGACACGCACTACCCGTGGCAGACCGAAAGGGACGAGATCGTGGCCGGCGGCCGCATCCCGTTCGTCAACGGCTGCGTGCGGATCCCGGACCGGCCCGGCCTGGGCGTCGAACTCGACTACGACCAGATCGCGCGGCTGACCGAGCGCTACCACAAGCTGCCGTACCGCAAACGCGACGATGAAGCCGAGATGCGCCAGCACGTCGATCCCAACTGGAAACGCGTGCTGCCGCGCTGGTGAGCGCGCTATTGCTTCATCGAGTAATCCCATTCCTTGCGGGATGCCTCCACGATGGCCGGAATGTCGGCTTCGAGCAGGTATCCCTCGCCAGCGAGCGCCTGGACCGCGGCCCGGACCCGCGCCAAATAGTCCTCGGCGCCGGCGTAGCGCTCGGCGATCGTGGGGCGCGGATCGCCCTTGCCGCGTTCCTGCCTGGTGCGGCCGAAGGGGAAAAACGAACCCACCATGCTGAAGATCTCCTCCGGCGCGCCGATCGACGGATCGCGCAGGTTCCAGCCGGTGTAGGTTCCGAGCGGCGCCGCCACGCACGGCAGCCGGATGCCGGCGATCTCGTTGCCGTCGGCGTCCACTTGCGGAACCAGCACCGGAAACGGCTTCCCCACCTCCGGCGGTTCCTTCGTCACGATGCCTTCGGAGCGGAAGCGGGGACCGTAGTCTACGCGCCAGGCCCGCTGCGGGCGCGCGGGCACGGCGACGCCCGCCATGCGGGGGAACTTGATCCCGTCAGGGGGAACCAACTCGCCGCGGGCGATGAGCGGTATGCGCGACGGCGGCGGTTCCTTGCCCTCCTTCACCCAGGCCACCAGCGCCGGTAGCAGCGCGCGCAGCGCCCAGCGGTAGTCGTTGGGATTGGCCAAGTGCTGAGTGCCGTTCCTGCGGGGCGGAAAACTGCCCGGGCCATGCTGCGTTCCGGCCAGCAGATAGAGGCGTTCGTTGTCCCCCGGCGGGAGGTCGCGGCGGCCGTCGATGGTGGTGTGAATGAGTGACGCCGAACGCCCCCAGTATTCATAGGAGCTGTTGGTCGCGAACAGCTTCGGCGCCACGTTCGCCTTCAGCGCGCGGGCGAGAATCCCGTCCGTCAGGCCGGTCTCGGGATCGGTTTGCGAGGCGGCGCTGAACGGAAAGATGTCAGTGGGGTAGAAGGTGTTCATGTGCGGGTGGCCGTCGCGGGACGGTTGCGCGAAGCGGTGGTTGAAGCTGCCGCGGCCCCCGCCGGCCACATGCGTCCACACGCCGTCGAAGACGCGGCGGCCCTGCTCGTCGGCGTTGAAGCCGTAGTAGAGGAACGTGCGTAAAAAGCGGCCGCTCTGCGACACGCCCCAGCCGATGGCGTGCTTGAGATAGCGCCGCTCGCCGGCCAGCAGGGTTTGCGGTCCGCCGTGCTTGAGAAACGAGATGAAGTCGCGGATGGCCGCCGGCCCCAGCCCAACCAGCAGCGGATCCTTGGAGCGGTAGACGATTTCGTAGATCTTGCCGGGCTCGAAACCGGACCGCATCTCGGCGTGCCCGGCATCGCTGAAACGCCAGCGGTTGCGCGCGATCGTGCGCCGCGGCGCGGTGGCGCGGTCGCGGACCGTGAGCGTGGCGCCGGGGTCGTTGAGGTCGAGCACCGGATACGGAATGTGGTTGCGGT
>CAKZVG010000545.1 GCA_937921835.1 uncultured Bryobacteraceae bacterium
GCCGTGCAGGATCAGGATGCGGATCTCGTCGGCGGTGGTGTGGCCAAACTCGCGCGCCTGTTGGGCCGCGCGCCCGGTGGACACGGCGATCTCTCCCAGCGGACCCGAGTCCTGGCCGCTGGGGAAGGCAAGCACGTCGGCCGGGTAGTCGCGGCCGAGGAAGGTGGCGTTGAGGCGGCGCAATTCCCGGTCGTCCGAGAGCAGGCAGACGAAGGGCCGCCCGGCGGCGAGTTCGGCGCTCAGGCGCAGGCAGAACTTGCGCAGAGCGGCCCGCGGCAAGCCCGCTCCGGCGCGCCGGAACAACAACTCTGTGCCGTCTTCGGAGGTCATCTCTTCAATCAGGCGCGGGGCAGGCCGGCAGTCTCTTCGCCCAGACCCTCCGGAGGCTGCTGCCCGTTGGCTTCGGCGAGGGCGAGAGACATCTGGCGGTTCGCGCCCGTGATTTCGGCGTGGCGCTCGTAGGCCTTGACGATGCGCTGCACCAGCGGATGGCGGACCACGTCGCGCTCGTCGAAGTGAACGAAACTGATGCCTTCCACGTCGCGCAGGACTTCCATGACGTCGAGCAAACCGCTCCGCCGGCCGGCGGGGAGGTCTACCTGGGTGATGTCGCCGGTGACCACCATCTTCGAATTGAAGCCCTGGCGGGTGAGAATCATCTTCATCTGCTCGGGCGTGGCGTTCTGCGCCTCGTCGAAGATGATAAAACTGTCATTGAGCGTGCGCCCGCGCATGAAGGCGATGGGCGCCACTTCGATGGTGTTGCGTTCGAGCAGCTTCTCGACCTTCTCCACATCGATCATCTCGTAGAGGGCGTCGTAGAGCGGCCGCAGGTAGGGATCGACCTTTTCCTGCAACGTTCCGGGGAGAAACCCCAGCCGTTCGCCGGCTTCCACCGCCGGCCGGGTGAGGATGATGCGGGCGACCTTCTTGCCCAGAAAGGCGCTGACCGCCATGGCGACCGCCAGATAGGTCTTGCCGGTGCCGGCGGGTCCGATGCCGAAGACCAGATCGTGGCGTTCGATGGAATCGACATAGCGGCGCTGGTTGATGGTCTTGGGAGCGATGGTCTTCTTGCCGAAATTGCGCTGCCGCCCGCTGGCCACCAGCCCGCGAAGATTGGTTCCGGCGTCGCCGGTGACGACGCGCAGGTAACTGTTCAGGTCGCCATTGTTAAAGACGTGGCCTTCCTTGACCAGCAGAACGTAATCTTCGAGAATGCCGGCCGCCCGGCGGACATTGGAGTCCTCGCCTTCGATTTCGAGCGAGTCGTCCAGCAGGCGCGTGGTGACGTTCAATCCCGATTCGAGAACCCGGATATTCTCGTCGCGCGTCCCGAAAAGGGATTCAATTCCGCGGCTGATCTGAATGGAGACTTTCATGCCTTAAGCGGGTGAGGCAACCTCCGTGGCTGGGAAAATCCGGCGAGCGTCAGGGCAACAATGGGGAGGGCATCCGGGAAGCACCGCCGAGAAGTTGACGATCCGCGCGTGCGGAGGATCTTTCAACATCCTGATTCACTATAGCAGAGGCGCGCGGCCGGCTCAAGTGAAAACCCGGTGAGAAAACGCCCTCCCGGGCGCGCGGCGGGACCGGGGTGCGGGTTATTCCAGCCGGTAATTCGGCGCCTCCTTGGTAATGCTGACATCGTGGACGTGGCTCTCGCGGAGGCCCGCCACGGTCACCCGCAGGAACCTGGCGTGCTGCTGGAGTTCGGGAATGGTCCGGCAGCCGACGTAACCCATGCCGGCCTTGAGGCCACCGACAAGTTGGAAAACCCAGTCGGCCAGTGGCCCTTTCGAGGGGACGCGGCCTTCGATGCCTTCGGGGACCATCTTGCCCGCGCCCTCCTGGCCGTAGCGGTCCGAGCTGCCCTGCGCCATGGCGCCCAGCGAGCCCATGCCGCGGTAGCTCTTGAAGGTGCGGCCCTGAAAGAGAATCGTCTCGCCGGGACTTTCGTCGGTGCCGGCCAGCAGGCTGCCGATCATGATGGAATCGGCGCCGGCGGCGATGGCCTTGGTGACGTCGCCCGAAAACTTGATGCCGCCGTCGGAGATGATGGGAACGCCGGTGCCGCGCGCGGCGCGCGCGCACTCGACGATGGCCGTCACCTGCGGCACGCCGGCCCCGGTGACCACGCGCGTGGTGCAGATGGAGCCCGGCCCGATGCCGACCTTCACGCCGTCGACGCCGAGCGCGATGAGGTCCGCCGCGCCCTCGTAAGTGGCCACGTTGCCGGCCACCAGGTCGACGTCGGGAAAAGCCCGCTTGACCGCGGCGGCGGCTTCCATGACCCGCTCGGAGTGCCCGTGCGCGGTGTCGACCACCAGCACGTCCACGTTCTTGGACACCAGTTCCTGGGCGCGCTCCAGGAAATCGCCGGTGGCGCCGATGGCGGCGGCGACGCGCAACCGCCCGTGCTGGTCCTTGGCCGCGTTGGGATACTTGATCTTCTTCTGGATGTCCTTGACGGTGATCAATCCCTTGAGATTGTAATTCTCGTCCACCACCAGCAGCTTTTCGACGCGGTGCTTGTGCAGGATGTTGACCGCGTCGTCGAGCGTGGTGCCGACAGGCACGGTGATCAGGTTTTCCTTGGTCATCACATGGCCGATGGGGAGGTCGAGGCGGGTTTCAAAACGCAGGTCGCGGTTGGTGAGGATGCCCACCAGACGGCCGTTCCGGGTGACGGGTACGCCCGAGATGCGGTAGCGCTTCATGACTTCGAGCGCTTCGTGGATCTTCTGCTCCGGGTCCATGGTGACCGGATCGACGATCATGCCGCTCTCACTGCGCTTGACGCGATCGACTTCCTCGGCCTGGCGCTCGATTCCGAGGTTCTTGTGGATGACGCCGATGCCGCCCTGCTGCGCCAGCGCGATGGCCAGATGGGACTCGGTCACGGTATCCATGGCGGCGCTGACAATGGGGATATTCAGCGGCACGTTGCGCGTGAAGTAGGTGCGCGTGTCCGCCTGCGAGGGGAGCACGGAACTGCGCGCGGGAACCAGCAGGATGTCGTCGAACGTGAGGCCTTCGGGGATCTGCTCCGGAACCATATTCAATGATAAGCTACCATCCCACCGCTTTGCCGCGATTCTGCTCGCCGAGCCAGCGCTCGAGCGGCGCGAAGTATTCGCGCATGGCCGTGGCGTCCATCCGGCGCTCGCCGGTGAGAGCCTCCAGCGCATCGGGCCAGGGGCGGCTCATGCCCATCTCCAGCATCGCCTTGAGCCGCTTGCCCGCTTCGGCGTTGCCGTAGATGGAGCAGCGATGCAGCGGGCCCGCGCAGCCGGCGGCGCGGCTGAGCGCGCGGTGGAACTGGAACTGGAGGATGTGCGCCAGGAAGTAGCGGGTGTAGGGGACGTTGGCCGGGACGTGGTACTTGGCGCCGGGGTCGAAGTCCTGCTCGGAGCGGGCGGCGGGCGCGGCCACGCCCTGGTACTTCTGGCGCAGTTCCCACCAGGCCTGGTTGTAGCGTTCCGGCGGCACGGCGCCCGAGAATACCTGCCAGCGCCATTGGTCGATCATCACGCCGAAGGGCAGGAAGGCGATCTTCTCGAGGGCGCGGCGCATGAGCAGGCCGAGATCCTTGGAGGGGTCGGGGGCGGCGTCGAGCAGGTTCACCTTGACCAGGTACTCGGGGGTGATGGAGAGCGCGATGGTGTCGCCGACGGCCTCATGGAATCCGTCGTTGGCGCTGTCGCGGAAGAGCAAGGGCTGGCGGTTGTAGGCGCGCTGGTAGAAGTTATGGCCCAGTTCGTGGTGGATGGTGGTGAAGTCCTCGCCGTTGATCTCGATGCACATCTTGATGCGCAGGTCCTCGAGGTTGTCCAGGTTCCAGGCGCTGGCGTGGCAGACCACCTCCCGGTCGCGCGGCCTGGTGAACAGGGAGCGCTCCCAGAAGGTGTCCGGCAGGGGGGCGAATCCGAGCGAGGTGAAGAACCGTTCGCCGTAGCGCACCATTTCCCTTTCGGCGATCTTGCGCCGGCGCAGGATGGCAGTGAGATCGACGCCGGGACCGGCGCCAGGCGGGGCCACCAGATCGTAGACGTTGTCCCAGGACTGGGCCCAGATGTTGCCGAGCAGGTGCGCCGGGATGGGACCGCGCTCGGGAACGATGTCCCCGTAGCGGGCGCGCAGGCGGCCGCGAACGTAGGCGTGCAGCGAAAGGTAGAGCGGCTTGACCTGCTCCCAAAGGCGCTCGACCTCTTTCGCGAAGTCGTCCGGAGGCATGTCGTATTTCGAGCGCCACATGGCGCCGGTGTCGGGGAAACCGAGTTCCCGGGCGCCCTTGTTGGAGAGCTCGACGAAGCGGCGGTAGTCGCCGCGCAAAGGCGGCGCGATGGTGCGCCAGCCCCGCCAGACGTCGAGGAGTTGCTTCGGATCCCGGCTGGTGGCCATGATGCGCGTGATCTTGTTCACGTCCAGGCACTGGCCGGCGGCGCGGTCGGCGCCCGGCGGGCAGTATTCGCCGCGCCCGTAGACGCCTTCCATGGAAGCGGCGATGCGGGTGAGTTCCTCGGCCTCCTTGGGATCGGCGGGCGTAGCCAGGGTGAGGGAAAGCTTGAGCAGTTTCATTTTGCGCGCCGCCTCGGGAGGCAGATCCAGGCCGTCGAAGCGGGTGGCCTGTTTGGCGTACTGCACGCCGGCGTCGATGAGGCGCTGGTTGGCCTGGGCGGCGAGGGCCTCGGTGTCCTGGGTGATGTAAGTGGCCTGCACCCAGGCGGCGCGGGAGGCTTCGTTGGAGAGCGCCAGCAGGCGGGCTTCGGCGGCGTCGAGGAAGGCGAGCGCTTCGGCGCGGGATGGCTTGCGCTGGCAGCCGGCGCCGATGAGGAGGACCGCCGCGGCGGCTGCGGTCAAGGAGCGAGCGGGCTTCATCAATGGGATCTCCCTATGCTTCTGATTATGTCCCGGGCGGAGCGATGCCCAGGCGGCGGACCATCAGGCGCAGACGCGCGGACGGATCGGGAATGGTCCCGTCGCCGAGCGACGGCCAGAAGACCAGCGCGCGGGTGCGGGCGCGGAAAAACTCGTGCGGCCGCGAGAGGTAGCCTTCGAGCGGATCCATGACGTCGGCGGCCACGTTGCCGACGCCGTAAATCACCACCGTATGCGACGCCACCGGTCCGGGCGTTGGCATGTAAGTCACGTACAGATGGCCGCGGCGCAGGCGGGCGGCCAGATACTCGGGGGTAAGGCCGCCAGGACCGGTTTCGTCGTGGTCCATCGAGAAGACCTGCCGCAGGACTTCGAGGCCGGCCCATTCGAGGCGGTGGTCGGGCGTTTGCCAGGGAGCGAAGGTTGCAAGCGCCCAGGCCTCGTCAAACGGGCAGCGGGGCGAGCAGACGCTGAGCCAGGATTCGAGCGCGGCCGCCCAGCAGCTCATGGGATAGCGCTGGCGGACCAGCGCGGGGCGCGCCCGGTAGATCGGCTCGAAGGTCATAGGGCGGCGGTGCGCTTGGCTGCGAGAGCGCGGCGGTAGCCGGCCTCCAGCCGGGCCGTGATGGCGGCAAGGTCGTAGGCGGTTTCCACCATCCGGCGGGCGCGGCGCGCCATGGCGG
>CAKZVG010000546.1 GCA_937921835.1 uncultured Bryobacteraceae bacterium
CCACCCCGGCGGCCGCGACCCGTCCCGCGGCCTCGGCCTGGGCCTCAGCTTCGTCTCCTGGATCGTGAAGGCTCACGGCGGCACGGTAAACGTCGCCAGCGAGCTGGGGAAAGGCTCCCTGTTCACCGTTCGCTTGCCCGCCGGAAGAACTCCGCCGCCAGATTCCGGAAGCATCGCCGGGAGCTGAGCGACCCTGAGGTTGGCGGCTGGCGGCCAGAAAATGCTCGAATAAACGGATTTTATCCCGCCCGCCTCTTGCATTTCCTTCGCTTGTGCGATAGCCTTGATTCGTGGAGTTTCAGTCAGGCCAAGCAGCGCGCGCCTACCCGGCATCAGCAGCCGCCCGCCTGACGCCTGTCTCCAGCCCGGCCCACATCGTACGGAACATCATCGCCATTATTATTGGGGTCATCGTAGCCGGCCCCGCCTAAGCCTTTCAGGATCAACAGGATCGAAAAGGCCACCGGCGGGGGAAGCAACCGGCCGGTGGCCTTTTTTGCTATCCGGGCGGGGTTTGGTACGAGGCTCGGGAAAAACTTAGGTTTGAGGAAGGCACAGTAAGCTATGTCGAACTTGATGAGTGGCGCGAGAATGCTGCTGGAGTGTCTGGCCCGTGAAGGTGTGGAGTGCATCTTCGGCTACCCCGGCGGCGTAACTCTTCCTTTCTACGACGCTCTGTATGAGCACCCCATCCGCCATGTGCTGGTAAGGCATGAGCAAAATGCCTGCTTCGCGGCGGAGGGCTTCGCCCGCACCACGGGCAAGGTAGGCGTCTGCTGCGCCACCTCCGGCCCCGGAGCCACCAATCTGGTCACCGGGCTGGTCAACGCGATGATGGATTCCATCCCGGTGGTGGCGCTCACCGGACAGGTCACCACCAAACTGATCGGGAGCGACGCGTTTCAGGAAGCCGACACGTTCGGCATCACGCGCTCCTGCACCAAGCACAATTACCTGGTGAAGAACGTCGCCGACCTGCCCGGCATCGTTCACGAAGCGTTCTACATCGCCAAGACCGGACGCCCGGGCCCGGTGCTCATCGACATCCCGAAGGACGTCTTCCAGGGGCACGGCCACTACACCCCGGTTTCGGCCATCCATCTGCCCGGCTACAAGATCTACACCGAAGGCCACACCGGGCAGATCCGCCGCGCGGCGCAGATGATGTGGGAGGCCAAGCGGCCCTTCGTCTACGCGGGCGGCGGCATCATCGCCGCGGGCGCCTCCGACGAACTGCGCGAGCTGGTGGAGACGCTGGACGCTCCCACCGTCTGCACGCTGATGGGCCTGGGCGGGCTGCCCTCCACGCACCGCAACTTCATCAGCATGCCCGGCATGCACGGCAGTTACGCGGCGAACATGGGCATGACCAACGCCGACCTGCTCATCGCCCTGGGCGTGCGCTTCGACGACCGGGTCACCGGGCGGCTGTCCGCCTTTGCGCCGCGCGCCAAGGTGATCCATGTGGACATCGACCCGTCCGAAATCGGCAAGAACCGCGCCGCGGACCTCCCCATCGTGGGCGACGTCAAGCGCGTCCTCGGCAAACTCAACAAGGTGCTGGCCGAGCTGAAACCCGAGATGTCGGGCGCCAACGCCGCCGCGCGCGAGCAGTGGTGGAACCAGATCCGCGAGTGGCGGGACGCCCATCCGCTGGTGGCGCCGGTCTCCGACACCGAAATCAAGCCGCAGCACCTGATGGTGGAACTGGACCGCATCTCGGGCGGCGAGGCGATCGTCTGTTCCGACGTCGGACAGCACCAGATGTGGGCGGCGCAGTTCATCCGCTTCAACAAGCCGCGCCTGTGGATCAACTCCGGCGGACTGGGATCGATGGGCTTCGGCCTGCCTTCGGCGGTGGGCGCGGCCATGGCCAATCCCGACAAACTGGTGTTCGCCATCTGCGGCGACGGCGGCTTCCAGATGTCGGTGCCGGAACTGGCCACGCTCTCCAACTACGGCCTGGCGGTGAAGATCATCGTCATGAACAACGGCTACCTGGGGATGGTCCGGCAGTGGCAGGAGCTCTTCTATAACAACCGCCTGTGCGCGGTTGAACTGGATACTTTCCCCGACGCCGAGAAGCTGGCCGGCGCGTACGGCTTCAAGGGCCGGACCATCGAACGGCCGTCGGATCTGGTGCCGGCCCTGAACGAAGCGGTGCGCGAGCCCGGGCCGTACCTGTTGAACGTGCGCGTCTCGCACTTCGAAAACGTCTACCCGATGGTGCCCGCCGGCGCCGCCATCAACGAAATGGTTCTGGCGCCACCTCAGCCCGTGGCGGTCCCGAAATAATCAGGTGAACTCCATGCTTCAGGTCATCTCACTGCTCGTCGAAAACAAGCCCGGCGCCTTGATGCGCATCACCGGCGTGTTGAGCGCCCGCGGTTACAACATCGAAAGCCTTACCGTGGCTCGTACGCTCGATCCCGGCCTTTCCCGCATGACCATCGTGGTGGACGTGGACCCCGCGCTGCGCCGCCAGGTCATCAAGCAGATGAACAAG
>CAKZVG010000547.1 GCA_937921835.1 uncultured Bryobacteraceae bacterium
GGCGGCCAGCGGCGGGCAGTAGTCGGTGGCTTCGAGCAGCGTGTAACTGAAGTGCTCGTAGGGCGGCTCAGGGTGGCGCTCCCATTCCTCCAGGGCCGCGGCCAGTTGCTTGTCGGCGGCCAGCGTTTCGCGCACCGCCAGCATGTGCGCAACGGACTCAAAGCTGTGAATCGCCGCCACCTGCGGCATGTGCGGCGCGACCAGCGCGTCGAGGTAGAGCGACACTCCGGCCCCCGCGCGCTTCATCGCGGGCAGCAGCGCCTGGCCGAAATACTGGTGAATGCGGCCGCCCTGCGTGCCGTTCTTTAAATAGTAGTTCTCGAGCAGAAATACCCGGCGCGGTTTCGCGGCCGCCGCCCTGGCGGTGTGCGGCAAGCCGGCTCCTCCCAGGAATTCGACGAACGTTCTGCGGTTCATAATTTGCCTTCCCTCATCGTACAAGCTATAACTTGTGAGTGGGACGATTATACCGCTTTCTTCTTCTGTTACTAGCTTGTTACCCGGCCTGCGCGCAGCAGTTCCGCACCCCGGCCGGGGAGCGGCTCCCGGCGCGGCGTCCGGGCGGCGAAACCATTCTTCCCGGCGGGCGAGTTGTGGCGCCGCTCGGCCGGCAGTTCCAAACCGGCCCCGGACCGTTCGGGCTGGCCGTCAGCCGCAATGGCAGGAGGGTGGCGACCGCCGACGGCGGCCCGCGGCGCTACTCGGTCACCATCGTCGAGCCCCGGAAACCGCTGGCCGAAGTACGGCAGTTGATCGCCTTCGGGCGCGACCCCGCCCTGGGGCCGCCGACCAAGGACGAAGACGACTGGCGCAGCGTTTTCATGGGCCTGGCCTTTGAGAACGACGACAGCCTGTTCGCCTCGGAGGGCAACTCGGGCCGGGTGCGGCTGATCGATGCCGGCCAGGGTTCGCTGCGCCGTCTGTACCACCTCAACCAGAACGGCTACCGCGACAGTTATTCGGGCGACCTGGCTTACGACGCGCGCCGCCGCCTGCTCTACGTGGCCGATCAAGCCAACTTCCGCCTGGCCATCCTGGACGCGCGCCGCCGGCGCCTGATCGCTTCGGTGCGCACCGGGAGACTGCCCTTCGCGATCGCCCTCTCGCCCGATGCGCGCCGCGCCTACGTCACCAACATCGGTATGTTCGAATACCAGCCGGTTCCGGGCGCCGATCCCAAACGCGCGCGCGAAACCGGCCTGCCGTTTCCGGCCTTCGGCTTCCCCTCGCCCGAGGCCGAACGGGGCGCGCGGCGCGAAACCGCGCGCGGGCCGGTGGAGGTGCCCGGGCTTGGCCCTCCCAACGTTGCCGAATCGAATTCGCTGGCGGTGATCGACGTGGCCGACCCCGCCAAGCCGCGCCTGCTCGCCCAAATCCGCACCGGGCTGCCGCTGGGGGAGCGCTCGGCGGGCGGCAGCAGTCCCTCGGGGGTGCTGGCGACACAATCCCACGTTTATGTTTCAAACGGCCACAATGATTCCATCACCGTGATCGATGCCGCC
Organism: uncultured Bryobacteraceae bacterium; assembly: GCA_937921835.1. Taxonomy (GTDB): domain Bacteria; phylum Acidobacteriota; class Terriglobia; order Bryobacterales; family Bryobacteraceae; genus CAKZVG01. The sequence goes on from CAKZVG010000547.1 coordinate 1,503, forward strand.
CGGCTTGAAATCGTGCAGGAGATCCCGATCCGCATCCCGGGTCTGGAGACGTTGCGGGGCGTGCTGCCCATCGGCCTGGCCTGGTACGCGCCCGAAAACTGGCTGCTGGTTGCCGAGGCGGGCATCAATGCGGTGGCGGTCATCGATCCGCGCGCCGGCCAGGTGCTCGGCCACCTGCCCGCGGCATGGTTCCCCACCCGTGTGGCGGCGGACGGCGAGACGGTTTACGTGGTGAGCGCCAAGGGCCTGGGGACCGGGCCGAACGCCACCCGCCACGCGCCGCACTCGCGCAGCTTTCAGGCCGAGATCCGGCGCGGGCTGGTGTCGGCCTTCAGCATGCCGGCGCGCAAGGATTTCCCCGCCCTCACCGCGCGCGTGATGGCGATGAACGGATTCTTGCCGCGCCCGGATGCGCCCGCGCCGCTGCCCGAAGCGATCCGGCATGTGGTCCTGATTGTCAAGGAGAACCGCACCTTTGACGAGGTCCTGGGCGGGATCGGCCGGGCGGCCAACGGCGAGGTGCGCGGCGCCCCGGCGCTGGCCCGCTTCGGCGAGGCGGGCGTCATCGAAGGTCCGCGCGGCGAGGTGGAGCGGCGGCTCGGAATGCGCAACGTCGCGGTGACGCCCAACCACCACGCCATCGCCCGGCAGTGGGCCTTCAGCGACAACTTTCACGCCGATGCGGAAGTCAGTGTCGACGGGCATCACTGGCTGGTGGGATCCTATCCCAATGCCTGGACCGAAAGCTCGCTCATGGCGGCTTATGGCGGCCAGAAGGACTTCCGCCTGCCGACCACCGCGCCCGGACGGCTGAGCTTCGCGCAGAGCAACTCCTCGGTCCACCCGGAAGAGATTCTCGAAGCCGGCACGATCTGGCACCACCTGGAGCGCCACGGCATCTCCTTCCGCAATTTCGGCGAGGGCTTCGAACTGGCGGGCGTCGACGAGGGTCCGGGGCTCAAGCCCACCGGCGCGCGCCTGCTCACCAACGTCCCCATGCCGGACCCGCTCTACCGCAACACCTCGCGCCGCTATCCGCAGTACAACATGAATATCCCCGATCAATACCGCGCCACCGCGTTCATCCAGGAGATCGAGGAACTGTACGTCCAGGGCGGCCAGGAGTTCCCGCGCTTCCTCTACATCCACCTGCCCAACGATCACATGGCCCGGCCACGGCCCGAGGACGGCTACCCGTTCGAGGCGTCCTTCGTGGCCGACAACGACATCGCGCTCGGGCGCATCGTCGGGTATCTGACGCGCTCGCCCTGGTGGAAGCACATGGCGGTCTTCATCACCGAGGACGACGCGCAGGGGGGCGTCGATCATGTGGACTCGCACCGCACCGTGCTGCTGGTGGCGAGTCCCTACTCGAAGAAGAACCACGTGATGCGGGAGAACTCCAGTTTCCCCGGGCTGCTCAAAACCATCTTCCGGCTGCTCGGAATTCCGCCGCTCAATCTCTTCGACGCCGCCGCGGCGGATCTCGCGGACTGCTTCACCACCGAACCCGATTTCACGCCCTACACGCCGCGCCCAGTCGACCCCGAGCTTTTCGATCCCGCCAGGGCGCGCGACCCGCTCGACCCCAAACCCTCCCCCAGGATGGACGACCCCGCGGTACTCGAACGGCAGCACCATCGCGGGCCGCGGTAAAAGGGAAACCGGCGCACCTACGCGGCCACGCCGGCGAGGACCGCTACGACGCGGTGG
>CAKZVG010000548.1 GCA_937921835.1 uncultured Bryobacteraceae bacterium
CCGTCGAGCGCTTCGGCGCCGACTCGGTCCTGGTCACCAGCTTCTCGCGCGCCGCCGCCGCGGAGCTAGCAGGCCGTGACCTGCCCATCGACCCCGATAGGATCGGCACTCTGCATTCCCACTGTTATCACGCCCTCGGCGGCCCGGAGATCGCGGAGTGCCACGTCGACGAGTGGAACAGAGACAATCCGCATCTCCAGATGACGCCCAAGAAGAAGCACGGGCGCCTCGACGGGGAAGACGCCGGTGAGGACGAAGGCTCCGAGCGCGGCAAAGAAGGCGATGAGTGCCTGGAGCAATTGAACCGGTGGCGCGGCATGATGATCCCGCCGGACGGGTGGCCGGCCGTTGTGCGCGAGTTCTCCGGCAGGTGGCGCGAATACAAGGACGCCCATGGGTTGCTCGACTTCTGCGACCTGATCGACGTGGCCCTTCGTGACGTGTACGTTGCGCCCAAGCGCCCCTCCGTGATTTTCGCCGACGAGGCCCAGGACCTGAACCGGATGCAGCTCACGCTCATTCGCAAGTGGGGCGAGCGCGCCAGCTACTTTATCGTGGCGGCCGACGACGACCAGACCATTTACTCATTCACGGGCGCCACGCCGGAGGCGGTCCTCGATCCGGACATCCCCGCCGACCACAAGATCATTCTCAAGCAGAGCTATCGCGTTCCCAGGGCTGTTCACGGCCCGGCCATGCGGCGCATCAAGCAGGTAACGCGAAGGCAGGAGAAGGACTACCTGCCACGGCCGGTGGAGGGCGAGTGCATCCGGCTCTCCAGCGGCACATACAAGTCGCCGGAGTACTTCATTCTCAAGACCGCAATCCAGCACCTCGAGCGCGGCCAGACGGTCATGTTCCTGGCCGCGTGCGGCTACATGCTTCAGCCGCTCGTCGCGGTCCTCCGCAAGAACGCCATCCCGTTCCACAACCCGTACCGGAAGTCGAACGGCTTCTGGAACCCGCTGCGAATGGGGCGTGGATCGACTCCGAGCCGCATCCTCGCGCTGCTCGTCGCGCATCCGGGTTTCGGCGATGGGCGGCGCGACTGGACCAACGGCGACCTGGCGCTCTGGGCCGAGTGGTTGACATCGGAGGGTGTCCTCAAGCGAGGCTCCAAGAAGAAGCTCCAGAACTACCCGCCCAACGACCCCGCAACGATCGGGACGCTCGACGATCTTTTCGAGACCGCCGCTATGGAGGCGCTGCTGACGGCATTCGCGCGCCATTACCGCTCGCTGCTGGAGTGGTGGCGCAAGCGCGTGACCGCCTCCGTCTTCAAGCGGGTCCAGTTCCCGCTGGACATTGCGGACGCGCACGGTCCCACGGCGCTGATCGATGTGCCCCGCGTGGTTGTCGGAACGATTCACTCGGTCAAGGGCGGTGAGGCCGACGTGGTGTACCTCTTCCCGGATCTGAGCGGCGAGGCCGACCGCCAGTACCAGAAGACCGGCCCGCCTCGGGACGCGGTGATCCGGCAGTTCTACGTGGGGATGACCCGCGCTCGGGAGACGCTCTACATCTGCCCGATGGAGACCGGAATGGCGGTGCGGATATGAACCTGCGATGGATGATGAAGAAACGCCGGACGATCACGCCTCCCGCGTACCCGGAGGACGCCGCGCAGGCCGCCAGGAATCTGGCGATGGATCACCAGACGATCCTGGTGAACGCCCAGTCCGTCTCGAACGATGTCCTGACCGACAAGCTGCTGCCGCGCCAGGCCATTGAGGACTTGAAGACGCTCGCGCACCCGGTGCCGCCGTACAAGTTCATGTGGATGGAGTTTCGCGGCCCGGACGGCGGTCTCAACGGCGCTCTGGTCGTGCGGACCTCGCCGCAGTGGTTCAACGATCACATGCACGTGGGCGACGGTTACCTGTACAACCCGGGCGAACTGCAGTGCGCCGTCTCGTGCCTCTTTTTCTTGGACTACCAGGGGTATGTGATGGGGCCATTCGGCGAGGTCGCATACTGCATCGGCAAGGAGACCGGCGACGTGTACGGGCAGGTGCTCTTCCGGAAGAAGAAGGACGAACCGGTCAAGGGCGATTGGTTTGCGCTGTGTCTCCTGGTCATCGGCCACGCACTGGCACGGATGAACTGCCGCAACGTCATCCTGAAACCGATGAACGAGCCGAAGTGCGCGCCGCATCACCAGCGCGACCTGGTTCCGGCGACGGTCTGGCACGAGATCAAGATTACGGACGTGCCGAAGGTCCAGACGACCGGGCACAACGCCCTCGGGCGCGACGAGAGCAAAGAACGCCGTCATTGGGTCCGTGGCCACTACGCGGACTACCGCCACGGCGCCGGCCTGTTCGGCAATCCGAAGCTGCGCTGCGTGTTCTGGATTCCGGAATACCAGCGCGGCAACCCGGAACTGGGCGATGTGATTCCGGAGTACACGCTGGCGTGACGGCGTGCGGATAGGACTTGAACGATGCCTCCGAATGAAGTTAGCCTTCAGGCCCTGACTGGAGGCGTCATTTTGAAACGGCGGGTACAGCATCCGATGGTCCACGAAAGAAAGGACCGTGGAAGCTACTACTGGTTCTTCCGCTACTACGCCGACGAGATCCAGCCCGATGGCACGGTCAAGACCACCCGGAAGTTCTACACCATCGGCCCCAGCCGCGGCGACAACGCCATGGGGAAGCGGCAGGCCGAGATGGAGCGCGACAAGTTCCTGGCGAAGTTGAACGCTCCGACGACGGAGGAGGCTGTTCAGCAAGCCCTGTCGACCGGCATTGCTCTGTTTGGCGAGGTCGCCAGGATGTATGAGGAAGGGTACCTCGGCCGCGAACACCAGATCAGCAAGCCGACGCGGACGAAAGAGTTGTTCTACCTCCACGAGTACCTCGTGCCACGCTGGGGCAAGTTCCGCCTGAACGAGATCAAGCCCAAGGCGGTGGAGGACTGGCTCCATACCACGTTCGACGCCTGGTTCACCATGCACGGCGTGCGCGCCATCATGAGCCGGATCTTCTACTACGCCGAGGGCCACGGGCTGTGGGAAGAGGGTAAGCGCAGCCCGGCCAGCCGGGCCAAACTCGGCAGGAAACGGTACAAGTACGAGCGTCGCATCCTCTCCTTCGATGAGACCGCGCGCGTGCTGGCGCGGTTGGATGAGCCCAACAAACTCATCATCGAAACCTGCATCGCCACCGGCGCGCGAATCTCCGAGGTCCTGGGCCTCCAGTGGAAGCACGTCAACGTGGACGCCGCGACGATCAAGATCGAGCAGCGCGTCTGGCAGCAGGACGTCGGCCGCCCAAAGAGCGAGGGGAGCCGGCGGACGTTGGGCATTGGCGACCTCGTCCCGCGCTTCCGCGAGAAAGCCGCCGCGGACCGGGCCAAGCCGCAGGCGTGGGTGTTCTACCAGAAGCGATCGCGAGAGAAGCCCCTGTGGGACTCGGCGGTCCGCGACGCGCTCCACCACGCTGCTCGTGCTGAAGGCTGCGACTTTCAGGGTTTCGGGCCACACTCTTTCCGCCGCGCCAACATCACCTGGCGGCAGGAAGTCGGCGGCAGCGCCATTGAGGCCTCGAAGATCGCCGGCCACTCCGACCTGGAGATCACGAGCGAGTACACCTTCGTCGCACCCGAACGGCAGAACGAACTCACGCGGCGGATTCAACAGAAGCTGGCGGAGGCCGCAAGGGAGCCGCAGGAGAAGCGGTCGGCGCCGGAGATGCCACCGCCTGCCGCGCCGCCAGCGCCCTGAGCGCCACCGACCCTCGCGGATGTGGATCCGGTGACGAGAGTTATCCAGTAGCTACGCCTCATTTGCGTCGTCAGGATCGATGCCAGCCTCGAAATCAGGGCAGCCCTGGTGCTCGACGGTCAGCAGGCCTGCCCGCGAGGACCTGTTGTTCATGCAAACACCCCAATCGGCTCCAAAACAGCCCTCGAGCATCTCGGCGTCGGGTTCGTATCCCTGACCGAGGCGCTGGACCTGACCACGCCGACCGGTCGCGCGATGGCTGGCCTGCTGGCCATCTTTGCTGGGTTCGAAAGGGAGATTCTGCGGGAACGAACCAGGGACGGTCTGGCACATGCGCGGCAGAATGGCAAACGCAGGGTCGGCCGGCAACTGCGGCCGTACATGCTGCCGAGATCCGCAAACTGCACCGTGCCGGCGTCAGCAAATCCGAGATCGCCCGTCGCCGGCAGATCGGCCGCACGTCGGTCCGCCGGATTCATGGCCGACCCTGTTTCCCGGAGAAATAGGGAGGCGGCATCCCCACGGGCCTGCCGAAAGCTCACGCAGCAACTCCGGTCTGGAGGCCGTGATCCTGTTGTGCATGAAGTAATCACCACGCCGCGACGACGCCCATGCCCCAGCCTCGTCGACACCGCGCCGGTGACGAAGCTGTTGCAGTAGCGCCCCTACTTGAACATCTGCACAAAGCCAAACTAGCAGGTCTCGCGCACCGATTCCGGTGTGAGGCTTCTTCCCGTGGCCATGGTCACGGCCACGCGAATGTCATCCGTTGTTTCGCCGAACAGACGTTCAGCAGCCTTGCGGACTCTCGCCGCGTCGCGCCGGTGCAAACGAGGCGCGATCGTTGCCTCCCAATCGGCGCCCAATTCGGCCAGACGCGACCCGAACACCTCGAACGTGTCATGCATGTAAAGGATGTCCTTGGCCCGGTTGCTCGGGCTTCGCCTGGAATGAATGAGCACCTTCTGCGCCAGGAACCGCGCAGGGTGCGCGATCCGCACGGTCCTACGCCCGTCGGTCACGCCGGCGAGGTCGAGGTCAACTTCCCAGGGGTCATCCAGCACAAGGCCGATGTGGCGAAGCCGCTGCACGGTGACGCCTCCGATTTGCGCCGTCGCCGTGCGCTTGTTCTTGCGATTGTACCCGCCACCGACGAGCGGAGCGAGGAATTCCGCGTAGAAACCGCCTTCCTCCGCTCCCAGACGGTAATGCGTCGCCGGCGGCTGATCATCGCCGAAGAACTCCTCCACGAACCCGGCGGCTCGCAGATGATCTCTGATATCGCGTTCCCTGACCGGCAGCACGGCGGGAACTGCTATATCGGTGTCCAGTGTGGTAAGCGGGGCGTAGTCCAGCGCTTGTGCGCGCGGGTGAAGGCGGTAGAGCCGATGAGCCCAGCCGCCAATGATTACGATCCGGTCCAGCCACGGATCGAGCGCGGTGACAAGCCGAGCGAAAGCAAGGAGATCGGATGTCTTCCGCATCTCACTTCTTCCCGATTACCGGTCCGAGGACCCGCTGCCGGATCTGATCCGCTTGCTCTTGTCCGCGCGTGGGATGGCGGGAGACGTCGAGCCAGACCTGGAGGATGTCCGACACCGGCAAGCCGTCGCGTTTCACGGACGCTCGAAAGACCGCCTCGGGGCAGGCTGGAACGCGCACGTAGGCGTCGGCGCGGTGGCCAGCGTCTTCCGCCGACAGCCCGAGTTCCCGGAGTGCGTCTGCATCGAACCGCTCCAGGTAGATGTGGGGAGGTACGCCTTGGACGAAGCCGAATCCAAGTGCATCAGCCGCGGCGAACAGGCCCACAGCGCAGCGCGGGCGGCGCGTCGCTACTGCGCTATACGCCTTGAGGGCGGCCAGAAGATGGGATTGGTCTCTGCGGACGATCCAGCGCACAGGAATATCGCGGGGACCTAGCTGATTTGCTGCGACCCAGCGGTCCAGCAGTTCCTCAACGCGGGCGAGTCTCAGATCGTCCTCCCGGTCGTCCAGGAATCCCTCGTTCCTGAGCTGCCGGACAAACCGGGATGCGCTCATCAGCGAAACCTCCGCTGCGTGCGCCAACTGGGTCGCGCTTCGGAAAGGTCCGCGAGGGACGGCGAGGAGGCTCTCCGAAATAAACTGCCCCAGCATGAGCTTCAACATCCACTGGTTCAGATCCGAAAAGAGGTGGGGCAGGTGACGTGGCGCCGCCGCTCGACGGTTTGCGGAGCGCGAGGGGCGCGCATCGAAGACCTCCAGTCCATGGCCGGCGAAGCCGCGAAGTCCATGCGCGTCGATTATGCCGATACCCGTCTCCGGCGCATATTGGGCCCCGAACTGCTTCACTTGCTCAGCCACCGATGGCGGAATGCGCTCCGCAGCCACGACTGCGACGGGCACAACTCCCTCCTGGAACCGGTGAGCAGCGGCACGGGCTTGGAGGATGGCCTGGGACAGAAGCGGGATCAAGCGATCGCGGCGGCCTTCGGCGGCCCGCATCACCTCAAACAGGTAACGCCTCCCACCGCCCTCCACAATGAGGTTCGGCGGTGCGTCTCCGGTGGAGGAACGACGGTGAATCCGCCAGCGAGCGCGCCGGAACACATCGGCCAGGAGCCGTGCGAAATCACCACTGGAGGAACGGCTGCTATCCCTACGACGCACGGCAAAGTCTCCTGCATGGCCGAACGATTCTCGCATGGCCATGTTATCTAACACGACCATGTTACGCTGATTCTGGGGGCCGTGTCAAGGTGCGCGTACCCGGAGCCCATCATAGATGGCCCCGCGCTTCTTTCGAGGTATCAGCTGAGATACACTCGCGGAAGAGTGCAGTATGCGGAAGCAAGCGGGGAAGACTCAGATGATCCACGC
>CAKZVG010000549.1 GCA_937921835.1 uncultured Bryobacteraceae bacterium
AATTCGACCAGACCGAGCACCCCTTCCGCGACGCAATCCTCGCCGAGCGCATCGCCCCCGAACGCCCCGGCGGCGGCGTGCCCGTCCCAACCGGCCCCGGTCTCGGCGTCACGGTGATTCCGGAGGCGGTGGCGGAGTTCCGCGTCGCGCGCATCGAGATCCCCGGCGCAGCCGGCTCAGCGTTGTAGCCACTTCCGGAAGAACTCCACCAGCAGTTCGATCACTCTCTCGGGCGCCGGATCGACCGGGCCCGTGCCGGCGGGTGACAGCCCGTGCTGGGCGTTCTTCACCCGCACCAGTTCTACTGGAACACCGGCCTCCCGCAGACGCTCCAGCAGGATCTCCGACTGCGAGATAGGGACCAGCGAATCCATCTCTCCGTGAATCAGAAGGAACGGCGGGTCGTCGGGCGACACGTAGCTCACCGGACTCGACACGCGCGCGTCGACGCCCCCGAAGACCCCGGGCTTGCTCTCGTCGTCGCCCGGGAAAGGAACCGAGAAGTCCGCCGGCCCGTACATCGAGACCACCGCCTGGACCCTGCTGGACTGCTCCGCGTATTCGCCCACGTCAAAGCCCGCGCTTGCATCCGCCGCGCCCAGCAGCGCCGCCAGGTGGCCTCCCGCGCTGGTTCCCCACACCCCGATCCGCCGTTCGTCCAGATTGTACTCCGGGGCGTGCGCCCGCAGGCTGCGGACGGCGCACTTGACATCCTCGATCATGGCGGGAAAGCGGTGCGCCGGCCCCAGCCGGTAGTTCACCGAAGCCACCAGGAAACCGGCCCGCCGCAGCGCCGCGATTTCCTGCGCCGTTCTGCCGGCCGCCACCTTGTCGCCCGACGTCCAGCCTCCGCCGTGCACATACACCAGCGCGGGCCAACGCCCGCCCGCCGCTTCCGGGTAATAGAGGTCCATGCGCTGCGCCTCGCCGCCTGGCGAGCAGTAGACAACGTCCCGCTGCACGGTTCCGGCCTTGGACGCATCAAAGCTCTGGCCCGACTGGGCCAGCTTCACGACGTCTTCCGAGGTGACGACGGCGAGTTCCCGCGCCGCGTAGGCGACCAGCGCTTCGTAGGCGTCCCATATCGCCTGCTGCGCGGCTTCTCCGCGCGGGCGCGACGGATCGGGCGCGTTCAGATCGAAGGGAGGCTTGAGGGGGCGGCCGCGCTGTCCGTTGACGATCTCGTAGTAGATGGATGTCCATCCCTCGGGCCCGCTGCGGTAGAAGTTGTTCTCGTGGATCAGGGCTGTGACGAACGGACGCCGGCCGGTCGCTTTTGCTTCCCATTCCTCCAGCTTCGATTTCAAGAGATCAACCGGATGATCGCCGCCGGCGCCAACCAGGTTCCACCAGAAGTTCTCTCTTCCGTCGGGCATTTTCACCCTGGTAATGCTGAAATCGCTGGGGCGCACGAGCAAGTCGTTGCTGAATTCGAAGGGAGCTTCGATCCGCGTGCCCTCCTCGTGATAATGGATCGTCATTCGCGCTCCCAGCCAGGCGAATACCCGCTCCGCCATCGAGCGAATCCGCGCATTGCTGTTTGAAATCCCCACCGCGACGGGATCCCGCCCGAACGCTTGTGAAACGTAACGGTACCCCCCGCTCTGTTCCGGGATCAGTTCGCCGGTCCGCGGATCGAGGCCAAGGCTTTGGGAGTCGGTCAGGACGCGTTGCAGCGCCACCTCATCCAGTCCCTGAAGCGAGGCATCGAACCCCTCCACCAGAGGATGCGGCGGGCGGACGTGGTAGCTGATCGTCATCCGGGACCGCGCCAGCCGCTCGATCACTTCCGGGCGCCGGGCGGCTAGCGCCCGGGTGATTTCCGGCGTGAAGTAGAAATCCCCACGGACCTGATAGCGCTCGAAGAGATCCACCAGACGCAGGAGCGTGGCCGCGCTCTCCTCCGGGTGGGTCCAGTCATGCACGTTGATGGCGAAGGTCATGTAACCGCGCCTCGAAGTCCCGGCCGGATTCGCCGCTCCGGAGAACACCTTAGGGGAGACTCCCGGATTGGCGCGTTCCCAGGCAGTGAAGGCGTCCGCCATCTCGCCGAAAGTAGCCCACTTCAACCTGCCGGAGGCGGCCAGCGGATCCACCGCTTCGCTCAAAAACCGCTCGATGACGCCGAAAGGATCCCGCGCGTCGCCGCGGAACTCGCCCGGATGAACCGTGAAGTGAAAGACATTCACCCGCTCCGGACGCGCCGCTTCGAGCGAGGCCGCCAGCGACTTCTTAAGATACTCGAAGTAGGCGGCGTCTCCGCCCGCGGCCTGCGAGCGGCGGGAGGCCGCGAAGTCAGTCCGGTCATACTGCCCTTCGGGCAGAAAGATCACCGCACCGGCCGGGTCATGCTGCGCGAACCGCTGTACGTTGCTTCCGTCCTCTTCGACGCCTCCCGCCGGACGCCACGGATTCACGCCCACAAGTTCGAGCGGCGTCGACTGCGTCCGCGGGTTCTTCCAGTCGCTGTTGATCTCCAGCCCGGCGCACGACGCCGCTGCGAGCAGATCCTGGTAGAGGTTGCCGCCGCTCCAGTACCGCACCCGGTTCACGCCGGAGGCCTTGCGCAGCAGTTCGATCTCGTCTTTCAGCACAGCGCACCATCGCGCCGCCGTTCCCTGAGAGGACTGCGCGCCCAAGTGTGCGTCCTCGTGGAAATGCAGTGCGATCTCGTGCCCGCGCGCCGCCAGTTCGGCGAGAACCCGTTCGCCGCGCTCCATCGCGGCCGTGGTGAAAGGGCTCTGGGCCTGGATCGTCATCCGCCCCCCATGCCGCTCCACCATGGCGGCGATGTGGCGGATGTCCTCCACGTGACGTTCAAACAGAAGCGGCTGCCGATAGTCGCCCTGGGTGCTGCCGCGAAATCCCTGTTCTGTGACGCCTAGCGGCTCGATGTGCATGCCGATGGTGAATAGCAATTCCGCCGGGCGCTCCGGCTGCGCGCCCGCCATGCTCGCAGCCAGCCAGAGGCCAGCCGCGATCTTCCAAGTAGTCTGCCCCGCTCTCATTGACGTTATCCTCCGCTTTGGCCGGGCAGCCGGTGCCACCCCCCGCCGCCGGCCGCCGTTTTCAGCCCTCGTTCGCGTAAACGAAATCCGCGACCGCGGGCTTACAGGCTAAGGTATTTTTCCGCCCG
>CAKZVG010000550.1 GCA_937921835.1 uncultured Bryobacteraceae bacterium
AGCATGATCGCCGCCAGGATGACCGAGCCGCCGGTCGGGGCCTCCACGTGCGCGTCCGGCAGCCAAGTGTGGAAGGGGAACATCGGGACCTTGATGGCGAAGCCGATGAAGAAGGCCCAGAATACCCACTGCTCCACATGCAGCGGCATCTGCGTGTTCATCAGTGAGGCGATCTCGAAGGTGTAGAAGCCGTGCTGGTGGAAGTGCTGGAAGTAGAGCGTCAGAATGCCCAGCAGCATCAGCACGCTGCCGGCCAGCGTGTAAAGGAAGAACTTGATGGCAGCATACAGCTTGCGCGGGCCGCCCCAGATGCCGATGATGAAGTACATCGGCACCAGCACCACTTCCCAGAACACGTAGAACAGGAAAAAGTCCAGCGCCACGAACACGCCGATCATGCCCGTCTGCTGGAGCAGGAACATGGCGTAGTAGCCCTTGACGTGGTCCTGAATGGAACTCCAGCTCGCCAGGATCGCCAGGAACCCGATCACGGTGGTCAGCATCACCAGCAGCAGGCTGATCCCGTCGATGCCCAGCGCGTACTTTACACCGAGCGAGGGGATCCAGTCCACCCGCTCGACGAACTGAAACCCGGCTTGGGTCTTGTCGAAGCGGAACACGAGCGGCAGCGAGACCAGAAAGCCGGCCAGGGCGGTGAGGTTCGCCCAGACCCGGATCAGATTCTTGTTGGAGCCGGGGAGAAACAGCAGCACCAGCATCCCGGCGAGCGGCGTGAAGAGGACGATACTTAGTAAGTGCTCGCTCATCGGTTATAGCATCCTGTAATAGACCAGCAGCAGCGCCACGCCGAACACAAACACCAGCGCGTAGGTCTGCACCGAACCGGTCTGGATCACCCGCACCGGGTAGGAGCTCATCTTCACCAGGAAGGAGGTCAGGCGCACCGCGCCGTCCACGATCCAGGTGTCCCACCAGCTCGAGACAATCCCCGAGAAGCGCGTGAACCAGCCCGCGCCGTTCACCCCGCCGTCCACCACGCGCTGGTCGAAGCGGGCCAGCGCCCTGCCGCCGCCCTTGGCCAGCCCGTCGATGAACAGGAACCCGTAAATCTCGTCGACATACCACTTGTTCAGCAAGACCTTGTGCAGTCCTTTCGCCTCCACCGGCTGGTAGGGGCGCTTCCCGTAGCGGTGGTAGGCGAAGGCGATTCCGCCAACCGCGACGGCCACCGACAAGCCCATCAGCAGCCACTCGATGGAGGCGTCGTGATGCGCCGCCGCGTGCTCGCCCCCCGCATGCCCGTGGGCGAACACCGGCGCGAGCCAGTGCTCGAAGATGCGGAAGATGTCGGGAAAGGCGCTCCACAGCTTCGGCACGCCGATCCAGCCGCCCAGCACGCTGCCCGCGGCCAGGATCGTGAGCGGCACGGTCATCGCGGGCGGCGACTCGTGAATGTGCGCCGCGGTCTTCTCATCCATGCGCGGCTGCCCGTAGAAGGTCATGAACATCAACCGCCACATGTAGAAGGCGGTCAGAGCGGCGGTCACCAACCCCACCAGGTAGAGCGCCTTCGAGCCGCCCGGCGAACTCCACACCTGCCACAGGATCTCGTCTTTCGAGAAAAATCCGGCCAGTCCCGGGATGCCGGCGATGGCCACCGAGCCCACGAACATGGTCTTGAAGGTGGTGGGGATCTTGTCCTTCAGCCCGCCCATGCGGCGCATGTCCTGCTCGCCCGACATGGCGTGAATCACCGAACCGGAGCCGAGAAACAACAGCGCCTTGAAGAAGGCGTGCGTGTAGAGATGGAAGATCGCCACCCAGTAGGCTCCCACGCCCGCGGCCATGAACATGTAGCCAAGCTGGCTCACCGTCGAGTACGCCAGCACCCGTTTGATGTCGTTTTGCGCCAGCGCGATCGAGGCCGCCAGGATGGCCGTGAATCCGCCCACCGCGGCGACGATCAGCGAGGTTTCCGGCGTCAGGCTGAAGAGCGCGCCCGAGCGCGCCACCATGTAGACCCCGGCCGTGACCATGGTCGCGGCGTGAATCAGCGCCGACACCGGCGTCGGGCCTTCCATCGCGTCCGGCAGCCAGACATACAGCGGGAACTGCGCCGATTTTCCGGTCGCCCCGGCGAACAGCAGCAGCGCCATCAGGCTCAAAACGCCGAAGCCCGCCTCAACCGGCATTCCGGCCAGGCGCGCGTTGACGTCGAGAAACCGCACCGAGCCGAGCGTGGCGAACATCAGCAGCATCCCGAGGATGAAGGCGGCGTCGCCGATGCGGTTCACGATGAACGCCTTGTTGCCCGCGTCCCCGGCCGACTTCTTGTGAAAGTAGAAGCCGATCAGCAGGTAACTGCACAAGCCGACGCCTTCCCAGCCCACGAACAGCAGCGCGTAATTGTTGGCCAGGACCAGCATCAGCATGAAGAACACAAACAGGTTCAGGTACCCGAAAAAGCGGTAATACCCGCCGTCGTGCGCCATGTAGCCGGTCGAATACACATGGATCAGGAAAGCCACCCCCGTGACCACCAAAATCATCACCGAACTGAGCGGGTCGAGCAAGAAGCCGAAGTCGATGGTGAAGCGGGCCGCCGCGCCATCGGCCATGTGAAACGGCAAGCCGGCGATCCAGGTGTAAGGGACGGTTTCGTGAACGTGTCCGGCTTTCGAGGCAAGCTGCGCCACGGCGGCCACCGAAAGCAGGAAACTCGCCAGCACCATGCCCGGGCACAGCAGGCTGATGAGCCAGCGCGTTTTCGGGCCGTGCCCGTGCGCCGCCTGGTGGTGCGGATCGAGGGCCGGCGCGTGGCCGTGCCCGTGGCCGTCCGTCGCCGGTTCCACCCCCGGCGCCAGCGCCACCGCGGAGGCCGGCTGCGGATCCAGGCGCTTTCCGAGGAGCAGCATCGCCGCCGCGCCGAAGAGCGGGAACAGGGGAATCAGCCAAATGAGGTCGAGGAAGTTCATCGGGCGGGCCTCACCATTTGAGCAGGTCGATCTCGTCGGCCAGCACGGTTTCCTTGTTGCGGAACAGCGCGATCAGCAGACCCAGGCCGACGGCCGCCTCGGCCACCGCCACCGTGATGACGAAGATGGCGAAGACCTGTCCGGTCACCTGGCCGTGGAGGCGCGAGAAGGCGATCAGGTTGATGTTGACGGCGTTCAGGATCAGTTCGATCGACATCAGAATCACGACGATGTTCCGCCGCGACAGAACGCCCAGCGTGCCGATCGTCAGCAGCGCGGCGCTGAGCACCAGGTAGTGAGCGGGAGTGATGGGATGGAACATCGGCTAGACTCGTTTCTTGGCCATGATCACGCTGCCGACGATGGCCGCCAGCAGCAGGATGCTGGCCACCTCGAACGGCACCAGGTACTCGGAGAAAAGCACGTCGGCGAGTTGCTCGACGTTGCCCGTGCCGGCCGCCGCGGGCGCCGCGCCGGTGGCCCCGAGGCGGAAGGCGCCCGCCCCGCGGTGGAGGAAATACAGGATCTCGGCGCCCACCGCCGCCCCGCAAGCCAGGGCCAGCCACCAGGCCTTGTTGAACCGCGCCTGCCGCGCGGCCAGATCCAGGTTCACCAGCATGATGACGAACAGGAACAGCACCATAATGCCGCCGATGTAGAGGATAATCTGCACCGCGAAGAGGAACTCGGCGTGTTGCAGCAGGAACAGTCCCGCCACGCCGAGCAGGCTGACGATCAGCCAGATGGCGCTGTGAACGGCGCTTCGCCGCGTGATGGTCAGCACCGCGCCGGCCAGCGTGAGAAGCGCGAACGAGTAAAAAAAGAGCGTGTCAGTCATGGCGGCACGGCCGCGAGGCTTCCCTGGGCCCCGCGGCTAAAACTTGTACTTCACCGGCTTGGGACCCTCCTCAAGCGCCTGCCGGTCCCAGATCTGCCCCTCGCGCGAGTAAGTCGCCAGTTCAAA
>CAKZVG010000551.1 GCA_937921835.1 uncultured Bryobacteraceae bacterium
CGCGTGTAGCAGTACTGCATCCCGCGATACTGGTCCGAGTGCGCCAGCCACCCGCCTTCGGACTTGCCCGCGCAGTACATCGTCAGTCCTTGCGTGTTGGTGCCCGGCGCCTCGTCCGGAAAGCCAAGCGCGTTCTGGAGATTGAGCGCCGCGCCGTTGTTCCAGATGACGCGCGCGTCGGTCCACAGAAACCCTTCACGCCCGTTGGGATACTTGTCGCGGATGCCGTAAACGCTGACCGAGGTGGGCATCAGGCCGGTGATGAAGTGGACTAGATCCACGTAGTGGCAGCCGATGTAGGTGAACGCGTCGGAGTTCTCCGCCGTGCACCAGTTCTGAAAATTCGAGTGCCGGTAATACCATTTCTCCAGCAGGCACGCCGTGCCCAGACGGAACTCGCCGAACATCCCCTCGCAGTAGCGGCGCCGCGCCATGTGGCTGCGGTCGTCGAAGCGCTTGTGGTACTCGATGCCCACCAGCAGGCCGCGCGCGAAGGCCTCCTGCTCGATCTCCACCGCCTGCGACGCCGCGAGCACCAGCGGCTTCACACACAGCACATGCTGTCCGGCCCGCAACGCCGCCATGACCACTTCGTAGTGAAGCTGATCCGGCACCGCCACCACCACGATGCTCCCGGGCCGCAGCCATCCGATGGCTTCGCGGTACAGCTCCGGATATGGCGTGTCCAGGTCGCCCGACAGCCTGGGATACGGAATGAAGGTTTGTCCGGGAAAGGCATCCAGCAGGGTGTGGGACTCGGCCAGCGACTTCAGAGTGCGCACATTCAAGGCTGATACGCCGATCTCGCCGATGACGCCCAGCCGCTGCAACTGAAACAGCGAAGGCAGGATCTGATCGTGCGCGATCATCCCGCCGCCCACCAGGACCACGTCCGGGCGGATCATGCCGCGCTCGCCTCCGGCCGCTCCAGCGCCTCGCCGAACGCTTCGCGCAGCACCGCGCAGCTTTCCTCGACGGCCTCTTCGGTGATCACCAGCGGCGGGGCGATCTTCACGGTCGCGCCGCCGTAGCCCACCGGGCTGAACATCAGCAGGCCCTTCTCCATCGCGCGGCGGACGACCTCGAAGGCCAGGTCGCCGTCCGGCTCCTTGCCGCCAGGCTTGACGCAGGCCACTCCCGCCACCAGTCCCTTGCCGTCCACGCAGCCGATTTCGGGAAAACCGGCCTTCATCTCCCGCAGGCGCTGGTGCAGCAGCGCACCCACGCGCCGGGCGTTGCCGGCCAGGTCCTCGCGCACCACGAGGTCTATGGACGCCAGGGCGGCGGCGCAGCAAACCGGATTGCCGGTGTGCGTCGAGGTCATGCTGCCCGGCGGGTGAAGATCCATGATATCGGCGCGGCCGGCGATGGCCGAGATGGGCAGCGAACTCGATATACCCTTGCCGAACGTAACCAGGTCGGGGACGATGCCGTAATGCTCGAAGCCGAACATCGTGCCGGTGCGGCCGAAGCCGGCCTGCACCTCGTCGCAAACCAGCAGGACGCGGTGTCCGGTGCACCATTCGCGCAGCTCCCGCATGTACTCGGCGGGAGCGAACGAAGCGCTGCCTCCCTGGTAGGTCTCCAGCATCACGCCCGCCACGTTGGCCGCTTCGATGCCGGACTCGCGCAGGCAGCGCAGGAAATAGTCAAAGGACGAATCCTCGGTGCGGTAGCCGTCCGGGAACGGCACCTGCACGAAGCCGGGATCGAAGTTGACAATCCACTCCTTGAGCGCGGGGATGCCGCCCGCCTGCTGCGAGCCGAGCGTGCGCCCGTGAAAGGCCTTGTCGAAGGAGACGATGACGTTCTTCGAACGGCCGCCGGATTTGATTCCGTGCGTGCGGCAGAGCTTGATGGCGCACTCCACGGTCTCCGAGCCGGTGGTGAGCAGGAAGACCTTCTCGAGCGGCGCGGGCAGCAAGGTGGCGATGCGCTCCACCAGCCGCGCCCGGATCTCCGAGGGGAAGCAGTAGTTGGTGAGGAGCTTCGACTCCGCCTGCGCCGTGACGGCATCAATGATCTCGCGCCGCCCGTGGCCGGCGTTGGTGATCAGCACGCCGCTCGACCAGTCGATCCAACAGTTGCCCCAGGCGTCCCACACCTGGAAGCCTTCGGCCCGGTCCCACACCACGGGGGGCTGCCCGCGCATCGCCAGTGGCTCGTAGCGGTGCAGCTTTTCGAGGATGGGAAGCGACTGCGGCGCGGGAATCTCGGTCACGATGTGCCGCAGCGCGGTCTCCACGCGCGGGACGCGCCGCGGCGTCAGGGGGAACTCTCTTGCCATTGTGATTCCATTCTCCGCAATCGGCGGGAGCGCGGGCAAGCGGCCGGCCGTGAAGACAAGGTGAGCTGAGATCCCGCGCAAGGCGCTCTCCTCGCCGCGCGGGCGGAGTTCGCAAAGACCGCGAGCGTGTGGATGCGCGGCAAGGCGAATCGTCATCCGGCAGGGGATGCCGGGCTGAACGCGCCGCGGGCCACACCGGTGCGCTCGCTGATGGCGCGCGCCAGTTCGCGGAAATCCCGGAAAGCGTCCTTGGCGGCGGTGGCGTGAGCGCCCAGCGCGCCGTCGGCGGCAGTCAGGTGGAAGATCGGCTTGCGCGCCTCCTGGGTCATCGGCATCAGGCTGAGGTAGTGCTTGACCAGCGCGATCCGGTGCTCATCTCTGTCTTCCCGCGGCCCGGAATCGGTCTCGCCTAAAACTGAGATGCGGTACTCCGTGGGAATCCTCTCGACCCACCTGCGATACGCCCGCACCGGTCTGTCGGCGCGGACCGCGTGCTGGAGCACGACGTACCCCACCGGCCGCATCTCCCCGGCGGGCAACGGAAAATCCACGCGTGGTCCGCGATCCCGGCGGTCTTTCCACCCACTCCTCCAGTCTCTCAGGCGCGGCCCCAGATCCGCCAGAATCACCTCCGCATCGTGCTTGCGCGCCGCCGCCTGGAGAACCCGCCAGAACGCCGAGGTGACCCGGAAGGCGCGCTCGTCGCGTTCCAGGCATCTCGGCCACTGGTTCGACAAATCGTCTTCAAACAAGGAGAGCGCCAGGTCTCCGGGCATCAGAGCGAGGTACTGAGTGAGGGATACGATGCTGGGGGCGCCGATGTCGCCCGTTCCCTTCATGAGCGGCTCAAGGCAGCCGAAGATGCTCCTGCGCTCGCCCTCCTGCGGCCACAACTCGAGAACCTGGTCTTCCTCCAGGAAGGCCGCGGTGAGGTTGGCCTGCGGATCGAGATCGGCGGCCAGCACACGCACCTCCAGATCCTGAAACATCCAGGCCAGGTGATAGACCAGCGAGGTCTTCCCGACGCCGCCTTTGTTGTTGAAGAACGCGATGACCGGAACGCTCACCGGCGCCTCCTGACAGTGGCCAGAATGCTCGAGTCCTCCACCGTGAACTCCAACTCCGGGTTTCCGTTCCTCGCCAGTTCGGAGCGGGCGATCGCGATGCCGACTCCCAAGCGCTGAACGTAACCAAGAGACCGCATCCCTTCGGCCAGGTGCGGATTGCGGGAATCGGTGATTCCGGGCCGTCCGAAGTTCGAGCGGGTAACTTGCCCGTAAGGACCGCCCGGATTCAGTATCTCGATACGGTCATCGAACCAGGAGATCCGGACCGGAGCCGCGGTGCCATCATAATTCCGGTGCAAGACGGCATTGTAGGCAAGCTGGCGCAGAGCCGCGATGGGATAGTCGGGAGTTCGGATTTC
>CAKZVG010000552.1 GCA_937921835.1 uncultured Bryobacteraceae bacterium
TGCGAGTACTCCCACGCCATGGGCAACTCCAACGGCGGTCTGGCGCGCTACTGGGACATTTTCTACTCCGACACCAACATGCGCGGCGGCTTCGTGTGGGATTGGGTGGACCAGGGCATCCGCCAGCCCGTGCCGCCGGCGCACCGCGAGGCCTGGAAGGACCGCCCCGCGTTTCTGGCCTACGGCGGCTGGTGGGAAGACAAGGTTGGGGTGCGCAACGACGGCAACTTCTGCATGAACGGCCTGGTGGACGCCGATCGCAACCCGCACCCCGGGCTGTGGGCCGTCAAGTACGTCTACCGCAACCTGCACGCATCGCCCGCCGACCTCGCCGCCGGCCGCGTCAGAGTGCGAAGCTGGTTCGATTTCATTAACGCCCGCGAACTGGCCGAAGGACTCTGGGAAGTGAAGGCGGACGGGCGGACGCTGGCCTCCGGCAAGCTGCCGGAACTCGACCTCGCGCCGCGGGCGGAGAAGGAGTTCACGATTCCCTTGCCGGCTGTGAAGCCCGAACCGGGCGTCGAATATTGGCTCAATCTGAGTTTCGTGACCCGCGCCGATACGCCCTACGCCAGGCGCGGCCACGAGATCGCCTGGGACCAGTTCCAATTGCCGTTGGGGGCGCCCGCGCCGCGGGCGGACATCTCCGCGCTGCCGCCGCTCGAGATGAAGGACGCCGGCGGCGCCGTTCATTTCTCGGGTCCGGACTTCCAACTCGATTTCGACAAGACCGCCGGGACGGTCTCCTCGCTCACGTTCCAGGGCGTCAGGTTGATCGAGCGCGGCCCGCTGCCGGATTTCTGGCGCGCGCCAACCGACAACGACCGCGGGGCGCTGAAATCCGTGCGCGGCAAAATCGCCCAGGATCCGCGGCTCAACCTGCCCATTTGGCGCGAGGCCGGCGAGTGGAAGATCGAAAGCGTCGAGGCCAGGCGCCTCGACGGGCGCTCGGCGCGGGTCGAGGTCCGCGCGGCGCTACCCGCCGTGGGTGCGCGCTACCAGATCGGCTATACGATTCACGGCAGCGGCGACGTCGTCGTCGAAGCGTCCTATCAACCGGGCGCGAAGGACCTGCCCATGATGCCGCGTTTCGGGACCGAACTGGTGCTGTCCGGCGGGTTGGACAACATCCAGTGGTACGGGCGCGGCCCGAAGGAGACGCACATCGACCGCAAGTTCGAGCGCGTCGGCGTGTTCACATCCACCGTGGACCGGGAGTGGGTCGAGTACTCCCGGCCGCAAGAGAACGGCAACAAGGTGGACGTGCGCTGGGTGGCGCTCACGAACTCCAAAGGGGTCGGTCTGCTGGCGCAAGGGCTGCCGCTGCTTGAGGTGAGCGCCCGCCGGTTCACGCGCAAGGAAATTGAAGAGTCCGGCTACTGGTTTCAAATGCGCCGGCGGCCGGAGATCTACCTCAACCTGGACGCCCGTCAAATGGGCGTGGGCGGGATCGATAGCTGGACGTTGAACGCCTTTCCGGTGGAAGCCTACCGCATTCCGCCCGGCCAGCCGCACAGCTACCGCTACCGCCTGGCGCCCGTGTCGGGCGACCCCGCCTCCCGGACCAAGGAGCGCTGGTGAGCGCCGTCATGGGCCCGGCTGGCGCGGCTACACTGCGGTAAAGCTCCAGATACCCGGCCAGCATCCGCCGGGCGGAATAGGAAAGCCCCCGCTCGCGGGCCGCCGTGCCCAGGCGCCGGCGAAGGGCCGGCTCCTGGATCAGCCGCCGCAAGGCTTGGCGCAGAGCGGGCCGCTCGCCGGCCGGGACATAGAGAGCAGCGTCGCCCCACACTTCGGCCAAGCTGGGGATATCGCCGAGCACCAGCGCGCACCCGCTCAGGGCGGCGTCGAGTACCGCGATGCCGAAGGGATCGTAGCGCGCCGGCCGCGCGAAGACCGCCGCCCGGGCCAGCCAGCGCCGGTGCTCTTCCCAAGGAAGTTCCCCGAGCAGCACCGTTCCATCCGGGGGTTCCGCTTGGCCACGGGACGGCGCCGCGGCGCCGCGGATGTAGACCGGCCAGGCGATCTCCCGCGCCACCTCCCCCAGAGCCGCCGCGTTCAAGGCGGCGTCGGCGAGGTCTCCGGCGCAATAAACAAACGGCTCTTTCCGGGCAGGCTCATACCCGGCCGGATCACGGCCGTAGGGGATCACGCGTCCCGGCGCGTGCCAGCCGCAGAACATTTCCAGCGAGCGAAGCAGGGACCGTGAAGCCGCCGCCACCGCCCGGGCGCGGCGCAGCCCGGCGGCGGTGGCGCGCCGGTGGGCATCCCAGCATGGCGGCGCCGCCTCATCATGCACCGCCAGCCAGCGAGCCAGCAGGCAGCCGTGCACGGCCACCACGGCGGGATTCCGCCAGGGCAGCGCTCCGTAAGAGGCGTGGTTCAAGTGAACCAGCCCCGGGCGCACGCTTGCCTCCAGGTCGAGAAGCCACTCGCCGGCGCCCCCGCACTCGCGCCCTGGATCGGCCATCGGGTCGAGATCGAACCCGCCCTGGTGGAGGACGACTCGGGGGAGAGCGGCCAGCCGGTCCCGGTCGCCGGCCGAAGGTGGATCCCCGAGGAGGGCCAGGTGGACTTCGCATCCGGCGCCGGCCAGCGCGCGCGTCAGTTCGACCGTCATCTCCCACGGCTCGCCCGCGGCGTCGCCGGTCATCAGCACGCGCCGCACGGGGAGAAACGAATCGCTCGCACCGCTGCCCATTCCGCGGGACTTCCGCCGACTGTACGGCAAGCCGGATGCCAGCCGCTCAAACCGTTGATTCGTATGGGAGCGCCGGCAGACGCTCCCTGGACCGGCACTTTCAAACTTACCGCCGGACGGGAATTCTTGCCGCCACGCCGGCTTGCGCTGCCGGCGCTTCCGCCGCGAAAGGTGCCGCGTGCTATGCTGTTCACTGGCGATTCCTCGAAGGCGTCCGGCGTCAACAGACAGGCCGTACTCCTGGATCCTCGATAGAAAGGACGAACACCGTGAGAGTTGGTTGTTTCACCGCGCTGCTGGCGCAATTCTCCCTCGATCAGGTCATCGAAAAGCTGAAGAGCCTCGACATCACGACGGTCGAACTCGGCACCGGCAACTATCCGGGCGACCCGCACTGCAAGCTCTCCATGCTGGAGGACGAGGCGGCGTTCCAGGCGTTCAAGGACAAGATCGGCGCCAACGGCATCAGCATCAGCGCCCTCAGTTGCCACGGCGAGCCGCTGCACCCGGACCCGGCCATCCGCCAGGCGAACCAGGAAGTCCAGCGCAAGTCGATCCTGCTGGCCGAAAAGCTCGGCGTGCCGGTGGTGATCGACTTCTCGGGCTGCCCCGGCGAGAGCGAGAACTCCAAGTACCCCAACTGGGTCACCTCGCCGTGGCCGCCGCATTATCAGGAGTTGTTGAAGTGGCAGTGGGAAAAGGTGGCCATCCCGTTCTGGAAGGAGCGGGTGAAGTTCGCGGCCGATCACGGCGTGAAGATCGCGCTTGAAATGCATCCCGGATTTCTGGTTTACAACCCCGAGACGATGCTTCGTCTGCGGGAAGCCGTGGGCGAGAACATTGGCGCGAATTACGATCCCAGCCACATGTTCTGGCAGGGGATCGACCCCATCAAGGCGATCCGGATCCTGGGCGACGCCATCTTCCACGTACACGCCAAGGACACCCAGATCTACGACTACAACCTGCCCAGGACGGGCGTGCTCGACATGAAGCTCTACACCGACGAGCGCAACCGCGCCTGGATCTTCCGCACCGTCGGCTACGGCCACGGCGCCGAATGGTGGGGCGAGTTTATCTCCACCTTGCGCATGTATGGCTACGATTACGTGCTGTCGATCGAGCACGAGGATTCTCTGATGTCGCCCAACGAAGGGCTGACCAAGGCGGCCGCGTTTTTGAACAGCCTGATCATCCGCGAGGCGCCGACGGCTCCCTGGTGGGTCGATAACGTCAGCGCGTAGCCGCGCTGGGGCAGCCGCCGGGAGCGCCTCCGGTCTGGCGGCTGTCCCCTTTCCTCT
>CAKZVG010000553.1 GCA_937921835.1 uncultured Bryobacteraceae bacterium
GGCGTCCAGTCGTGCGTGTTGCGCGCTCCCTCGGCGACCAGCCGCGCCACCGGTCCTCGCGCCACCGCGCGCGCCGACTGCACCAGCATCTGCAAGTCGAAGCGATCGGCGAAGCGCCACAGGATCTGGCGGACATCGTCCCCCGGGAGAGTTCGCAGATTCTCCCGCTTTGGTCTCACGCTAGCTTCCATTCCACAAGTCCTTTCTGGGGGAAATCGCTCGGACCCAGCCGGTATTCGTTGAACCCAGGAATGGTGCAATCGAGGGGCCAGTGATGGGACAGAAGCCCGCGTGATGGAATAAGTGGCTTTCTTGCAGCAGGATGAGGAAAACAGGAGAGATTCCGCGCGCCGCTATGCCGCCGCCACCTGGGGCTTTTGCCCCAAGCGGCGTACCGCTTCAGACGGCGGCCGGCGAGGCGGCTTCGGCGTCCAGCACGGCCGCCACGGCGTGCACCACGGAAGCGATGCGGATGGCTGCCTGCACGGTCTCTTCGCTCAATCCCTTCTCCCGCACCACGCGCTCGTGTGAGGCCACGCAGGCGCCGCAGCCGTTGATGGCCGACACGGCGGCGCACCAGAGTTCGAAATCCACCGGGTCGGAGCCGTGCATCCGGATGGCCTGCATCCGCAAACGGGCCGGCAGCGAGGCATACTTCTCGTTCTGCACCAGGTGCTGGAATCGATAGTAGATGTTGTTCATGCCCATGATGGCGGCGGCGCTCCTGGCTGCGTTCAGCGCCACGGGCGTCATCTCCTTGGCCGCTTCGGCCAGGATGGCGCCAGTCAGTTGCGGATTGCGCGCGGCGATCGCGCAAGCCACCGCCGTGCCCCACAATTGCTGCCGGGTCAGCCCCTCCTGCGAGAGAACGGACGATAAATTGATCTTAAGATCCTTTGCGTAATCAGGGATCGAAGCCGTAAGAGCCTCAAGGGTCATGCATGCCTCCAGAGACTTGAAAGGAGGCGGCCGCCCGCCGTGGCCGGCCGCCTCCGGATCCGAGTTCAGACCTTCAGGGTCTCCTGGCCTTTCTGCCAGTTGCAGGGGCACAGTTCATCGGTCTGAAGGGCGTCGAGCACGCGCAGGACCTCGCTCGGGTTGCGTCCCACGCTCAAGTCGGTGACGGAAACGAAGCGGATGATCCCTTCGGGATCCACCACGAAAGTGGCGCGCTGCGCCACGCCGGCGTTGGGGTCAAGGATGCCGAGCTGGCGGCACAGCTCGTGCTTGATGTCGGAAAGCCACGGGAACGGAATGTCCTTGAGATCCGGGTGGTTCTGGCGCCAGGCCAGGTGCACGAAGTCCGAGTCCGTGCTGCCGCCGATCAACTGGGCGTCGCGATCCTGGAAGTCGCCGTTCAGCTTCCCGAAGGCCACGATTTCGGTCGGGCACACGAAAGTGAAGTCCTTTGGCCAGAAGAAGTAAACCTTCCACTTGCCGGGATAATCCTGGCTGCTGACGGTCTTGAACGCGCTCGCCTTGTCGGCGCTAACCACCGCCGTCAGCGAATATTCGGGGAATTTCTCGCCTACTCCAAGCATATTTGGAAATCTCTCCTTGCCAGATCCGTATGTGTCTATGGTGATGCCGGTTCCGGAATTGGGAACCACAAATTGTCCTTTCTTGGATGCCGAACCCGGCGCCCAGGATTCCAGATCCGGAGGGCGCGCCCGGGGCGGAAGCGCCACCGCTTGTCAGGACGCCGCGTTCAGGCACGATCCCACCACCGCCGCACAGTCGCGGCAGTAGGCCGGTTCCTTAAGATCCAGCCGTTCGACAGCGTGGGTTGAGGCCATGGCGCAGCGCCAGTCCGGGCAGTGGCGCAGTCCGAAAGTGTGCCCCAGTTCGTGGACCGCCTCAATGATGGCGCGGCGGAGTAGCAGGTGAGGATCCGGCGGCAGCCCGTAGAATTCCTCGCGCAGGCGGTGCAACGACACCAGGGCGCAGGGACCGGCAAGCTGCGCTTCGCCGAACACGAAGGTGAGCACCGGCACGTAAAGGTCGGCGGCGGTGACGCCCAGCAGCCGCACGCCGCCGTCTTCCGGCACGAGCGGGAGCATCCGCCGGAGGATGGCCGTCGAGTGATACTGGCGGCGTCCGGCCTCCAGCGCCCAGGAGGCTTCGAGACGGTCTGGGCGGACGTGGCACGAGACGTGGAACACGCGCGCCAGTCCGGCGGCCAGGCGGTCGAGCAGCCCGAGTTCGACGGAATCGTCCGCCTCCCCGGGTCCGGGCTCGATCGCCATCAGGTGAATGGCCTTCATTGACGCTCAATCCAGTCCGGCCAGACCCCTACTTGAGGCCGTAGCGCTTGAGCTTGTTGTACAACGTGGTGCGGTCGATATCGAGAATCCGCGCGGCGCGCGACAGGTTGCCGCCGGTCTCCTCGAGCACCCGCTCGATGTGCAGGCGCTCCACTTCCTCGAGGGTGCGGCCTCCGCCGGCGCCGGGGACGGATGGCGCAGTGGAGCGCATCTGGAACGGGAAGTCCGAAGGCTGGATCTCGCCCTCGCGGCTGATGAGCATGGCGCGTTCGACGGCGTTTTCGAGTTCGCGCACGTTGCCCGGCCAGGGGTACTCCAGTAGCAGCTCCAGCGTGGCGGCCGGGACGCGCGGCACCGGCCGGTTCATGGCGGAGGCGTACTTCTTGAGGAAGTGATTGACCAGCAGCGGAATGTCCTCGCGCCGCTCGCGCAGCGGGGGCAGTTGGATGGCGAACACGTTCAGCCGGTAGTAAAGATCCGGGCGAAACGTCCCCTCCTTCACCAGCAGTTCCAGGCTCTTGTTGGTGGCCGCGATGCAACGGAAGTCCACCGGCACCGGCTGCGAACTTCCCACGCGCACAATCTCCTTTTCCTGGAGCACCCGCAGCAGGTCGGTCTGGGTGCGCAGGCTGATGTCGGCGATTTCGTCCAGGAAGACGGTGCCGCCGTCGGCGACCTCGAACTTGCCTTTCTTGCGGTACTGCGCGCCGGTGAAGGCGCCCCGCTCGTGGCCGAACAGCTCGCTTTCGAGCAGCGTCTCGGTCAGCGCGCCGCAGTGGATGACCACCATGGGCATGTAGCGCCGGGGGCTGGCGGCGTGAATGGCGCGCGCGACGATCTCCTTGCCGGTGCCGCTCTCACCGGTGATGAGCACGGTGGTGTCGGAGGGCGCCACGGTCTCGATCAACTCCATCACCCGCCGCATGGGCGGGCTCTGGCCGATCAGCTCGGTTTTTGGGAAGACCTCCTGGAGGTTTTCGCGCAGGCGCACCACCTCGCGCTTGGCGGTGCGGTGTTCGAGCGCCTTGCCGATCAGGTGCGCCAGTTCGTCGGGATCGAAGGGTTTGGTGATGTAGTCGTAAGCCCCGTTCTTGAGCGCCTGGACGGCGGTCTCGACCGAGGCGTAGCCGGTCATGATGATAAGGGGAAGCTCCGGATCGGCCTCGCGCATCTTGGCCTGGAGTTCCATCCCGTCCATGCCGGGCATCTTGATGTCCAGCAGCGCCAGGTCCCAGCGGTTTTTCTCCATGTGCTCGAGCGCCTCACGGCCGCTCGACACGGTCTCGACCTGGTAGCCCTCGCTGTCGAACCACTTGCCGAGCGAGTCGCGGACGATAGGATCGTCGTCCACGATCAGGAGCCGCGCTTTGGCTGGAGTCCGAGGATTCGCCAACGTTTAGATCCTTTCCGCCTGGGAATGCGCGCCGCCCGCCGCCGCGCCGGCGCCCGCTTCCAGCG
Organism: uncultured Bryobacteraceae bacterium; assembly: GCA_937921835.1. Lineage (GTDB taxonomy): Bacteria > Acidobacteriota > Terriglobia > Bryobacterales > Bryobacteraceae > CAKZVG01. The sequence goes on from CAKZVG010000553.1 coordinate 3,723, forward strand.
GCAGCAGAACGGTGAACTCCGTCCCCTCGCCCGGAACGGACTTGACTTCGATCGAACCCCCATGGCTCTCGACGATGCTTTTGGCGATGGCCAGGCCGAGACCCGTGCGCTGCTGGTTCTCCTTGGTGGTGAAGAACGGTTCGAAGATCTTCGGCAGCAGCTCGGAGGGAATTCCGCCGCCGGTGTCGGCGACGCGGATGAGAACCCCGCCGCGATCGGGCGCCAGCCGCGTCACGACCCGCAGGCGGCCTCCGGCGGGCATCGCTTCGGCGGCGTTCACCAGCAACACCAGCAGCACCTGCTGGATCTGGGCATGATCGCAGTAGACGGCTTCGAGAGCCGGTTCGAGATCCTTTTCGAGCTCGATCTCCTGAAGCTCGAGCTGGTGCCGGACCAGCGTCAGGGCGCGCTCCACCAGCACGTTCAGATCGTTGCTCGAACGGTGCGGCGGCGTCTGGCGGGCGAAGGTGAGCAGATTCTTCATCAGGTCGCCGCAGCGGCGGCTTTCGCGTTCGATGACCGCCAGGTTCTCGGCCATCTTCTCGCGCTTCTCGGGCGGGAGGTCGCAACTCTGAAGCGTCTTGAGCGTCAGCCGCGCGTAGGTGAGCATCCCGAAAAGCGGGTTGTTGACTTCGTGCGCCACGGTGGCGGCGAGCTTGCCGATGGAGGCCATCTTTTCGCTGGCGACCAGCGTGCTGTGGGCGCGTTCGAGTTCGCTGGTCTTTTTCTTGACCCGGTCCTCGAGCGTGCGCGCCCACTCGGTAAGCTCGGCATGCGCCTGCGCCAGTTGCGCGGTCATCGTGTTGAAGGACTGCGCCAGCTCGCCGAGCTCGTCACCCCCGCGGGCCGGCAGGCGGTAGTCGAGATCGCCGGCCGCGACCTTGAGCGTCCCCGCGCGCAGCTCGCGGATCGGACGGTGCAGAACCAGCCATACGAAGACCATGCTGACCAGCGAGATGAGCATCACCGCCAGTCCGGTGACCAGCACAAGCTGGCGCTGATGCTCGGCCAGCAAGGCGTCCACGCTGGCCAGCGACAGGTGCGCGTCGATGACTCCCAGGATGCGGCGGTCGGGCGGATGGGCGTGGCAGGCGGCATTGGAGCACTCCGGGCGGTTCTCCACCGGGCGGATGACGGCCAGCACGCGTTCGCCGGTGGCGGTGCGGAAGATGCGCG
>CAKZVG010000554.1 GCA_937921835.1 uncultured Bryobacteraceae bacterium
CGGGCGACGGGCAGCAGGCGGCCCCCGGTGCCCAACTGCCGGAAGAGGTGGTGGTCCGGTTGGTCGATCGAGACGGTACCGGCATTCTGGGCGGGCTGATGGTGTTCTCTTCCTCGGTGATGCAGCCGGCCTACGGGTTCCTCTCGGACCGTTTCCGCAGCCGGATGTTCACCGTTCTGGCGCCGGCGATGGCGGCGGTTTTCATCTCCTCGGTGGGTCTGGCGCCCGGCTTCGCCTGGGTGGCGGTGTTGATCGTGCTCGGCGGCGCGGGCGTGGCCTCGTTCCACCCGCAGGCATCGGCGCGGGTGACGCACGGGGTGAAGGCCAACCGCGGCCGCTGGATGGCGGTCTTCGTTAGTGGAGGGACGCTCGGCTTCGCTTTGGGCCCCCTGTTCTTCACCAGCCTGATTGGCGCCGCCGGATTCGAGAACGCCTGGGTGGGCGCGCTTCCGGGCGTGGCGGTGACGCTGGCGCTGTGGACGCGGCTGCCGGCCGAGACGCCGCCGGCCCGCCCGGAGGGCGGCGGTTTCGACTGGCGCGCCATCCACGCCGTGCGGCGGCCGCTGTTCATCCTGTACATGCTGGTGTTTCTGCGCTCCATCGTGCAGGTGGTCTTCGCGCAGTTCATTCCGCTGTATCTGACGGGCGTGCGGGGTTACTCGCTGCCAGCCGCCAGTTACACGCTGTCGTGTTACCTGGCGGCGGGAGCGCTCGGCGGCTTCATCGGCGGACACATCGCCGACCGGTTTGGCGAGCGGCGGGTGATTCTGATCTCGATGCTCGGCTCGGTCCCCTTCCTGCTGGTTTTCGTGCTGGCCGGTGGAATACTTTCAGCCGCCGGACTGGCGGTAGGAGGACTGATTCTGCTGTTCACCATTCCGGTCAACGTGGTGATGGCGCAGGAACTCGTCCCCGGGCAGTCGGGCACGGTATCAGCGCTGATGATGGGCTTCGCCTGGGGCACGGCCGGGATGGTGTTCATCCCGCTCACGGGATGGTTCTCGGATCTGTATGGGATGCAGCGCGTGCTGACGGTTTTGGTGCTGTTCCCCATCCTCGGCTTCCTGCTGGGGCTGAGACTGCCCAAGGAACGGCGCGCGCATGGCTGACGCCGTCTGCCTGGTGAGCGGTGGTCTCGATTCCGCCGTGGCTCTGGCCGTTGCGCGGCGGGAAGGCTTCACCTGCCATGCGCTGAGTTTCGACTACGGGCAGCGGCACCGCATCGAAGTCGAGGCGGCGCGGCGGGTGGCCGGGGCGCTGGGAGCCGCCTCGCAGCGCGTGGTGCGGTTCGACCTGCGCGCCTTTGGAGGCTCGGCTCTCACCGCTGAAATCGCCGTTCCCAAGGGCCGGGATGCCGGCGAGATGGCGGACGGGATTCCGGTGACGTACGTTCCCGCGCGCAACACCATCTTCCTCTCCTTCGCGCTGGCGTGGGCGGAGGTCTTGGGCGCGGCCGACATTTTCCTGGGTGTCAACGCGGTCGATTACTCCGGTTACCCGGACTGCCGTCCCGAGTACATCCAGGCCTTCGAGCGCATGGCCAATCTGGCGACCAAGGCGGGCGTCGAAGGCCGCCTCCGCCTGCGCATTCACACGCCGCTCATTCATCTCAGCAAAGGCGGGATCGTGCGCTTGGGCGCAAGCCTGGGCGTGGACTTCGCGCTGACCCAGAGCTGCTACGATCCCGACGCCTCGGGACGTCCCTGCCGCGCCTGCGACTCCTGTATCCTGAGAAGCAAGGGATTCGCAGAAGCGGGCCTCCGGGATCCGCTGGAGCGGTAGCATGTTCATCTCGGAAATCTTCTACTCCCTGCAAGGCGAAGGAAGACTTGCGGGCACACCCTCGGTGTTCATCCGCACCAGCGGCTGCAACCTGCGCTGCGCGTGGTGCGACACGCCCTACGCCTCCTGGAAGCCCGAGGGCAGGCACATGCCGCTGGGCGCCATCCTGAGCGAGGTGCGCCGCAACTGGGGCGCGCGGCACGTGGTGGTCACGGGCGGTGAGCCGATGATCCAGGAGGACGTCGCCCTGCTCACCGAGCGCCTCAAGGAAGACGAATTCCACATCACCATCGAAACCGCCGGCACGGTGTACCAGCCGGTGGTTTGCGACCTGATGAGCATCAGCCCCAAGCTGTCCAACTCCACGCCCAGGCGGCGCGAGGGCGGCCGCTGGGCGGCCGAGCACGACCGCCTGCGCATCCAGCCCGGCGTCCTGCGGCGCTTGATGGCGGACTACGATTACCAGATGAAGTTCGTGGTGGGAGCGCCGGACGATATCGCCGAGGTGCTGGCCTTCATCGAGGAGTTCGGCGTCGAGCGCGGCAGAGTTCTCCTGATGGCGCAGGCCTCCACCCAGCAGGAGCTCTTCGAACGCAACTACTGGCTGGCCGACATCTGCAAGTTCCACTACTTCCGCATGAGCGTGCGCATGCAGATCGACATCTGGGGCGGCGAGCGCGGGACGTAGGCGGACGCGCTAGCCGGCATCTCCGGCCGAGCCGGGCTGGTTCGGGTCCCACAGCACCTCCGGCGCGCCAAGCTGGACATTCACCCAGCGGCTCCACACGAACAGCGCGTCGCTCAACCGGTTCAGGTAGCGGACGGCCTCGGGGGGAACGCTTTCGCCCGCCGCCTGGAGCGCCACCGCGAGGCGTTCGGCGCGGCGGCAGATGGTGCGGCTGACGTGCAGTTCGGCGGCCGCGCGCGACCCGCCCGGGAGGACGAAGGAGCGCAGAGCCGGCAATTCGTCGTTCATGACGTCGATCTCCCGCTCCAGGCGTTCGACCTCGGCGTCAGTGACGCGCGCCTGGCGCGGGCGCACGTCCTCGGGCAGGGTGGCGAGAATGGATCCCAGGTTGAACAACTCGTGCTGGACGCGCCGGATGATGGCGCCGAGCACGGACAACTCCGGGCGCCGCGCCGCGGCTTCCTCCACCGAGACGGCGGCCGCGCCGAGCGCCGCGTTGAGTTCGTCCACCGCGCCGTAGCACTCGATGCGCGGCGAGTTCTTGGGCACGCGCTGGCCCCCGGCGAGGCTGGTCAGCCCGCGGTCGCCGCCGCGGGTGTAAATCCGGTTCAAGGCGAGCCGCGGCTCGTTGAAGCGCTTGTCTTCCAAGTGATCCTCCGGCGCTCAGGTGATGATCTTCTTGCGCACCGCGTACAGAACGATCTCGGCTGTGTTGTGCAGATTCAGTTTCTGCATCAGGTGGGTGCGGTGCGTCTCCACGGTGTACAGGCTGAGGTTGAGCAGGTTGGCGACCTCCTTGTTCGACTTGCCCTCGGCCAGAAGCTGGAGCACTTCCCGTTCGCGCTCGGTGAGCAGGTCGTAGGAGTCCTGGAGATTGCGCTGCTGAAGGTAACGCATGTAGTCCTCAAGCAGCGTCTGCGTGATCGCGGGGCTGAAAAACGGCCGGCCCTGCGCGACCGCCTGCACGGCTCGAACCAGGTCGTTGTCGGCTGAATCCTTGAGCAGGTAGCCCTTGGCGCCGGCCGTGAGCGCGCGCAGAATGTAGGTTTCGTCGGAATGGACGCTGAGGATGATGACGCCCACGCGGGTATCGCGCTTGACGATTTGAGCGGTGGCGTCGATGCCGTTGAGGTTGGGCATGCCGATGTCCATGACGATGACGTCGGGCTTCAGTTCCTCGGCCAGGCGGACGGCTTCGCGCCCGTCTCCGGCCTCGCCCACC
>CAKZVG010000555.1 GCA_937921835.1 uncultured Bryobacteraceae bacterium
CTCGTCCTCGTTCAATTCGTCCAGCGCCGCCGCGTGGCGGTGGGACAGCAGCAGAATCTCGAACGGCCACACCGCCCAGAAGGGCACCAGCGCGGTGAAGTGAGCGTTCGAGCAAACGATCCGTTCACCCGCGCCGCGTTCCTGGGCAAGGTAGTCGCACAGCAGGCAGGAGTCCCGGCGGCCGGCATACTCGCGCTGCGAGAGCAGTTCCTTGGAGGCCTCGTTGGGCAGCCGGTGGTTGGCCCAGATCTGGCAGTGGGGATGCGGATTGCTTGCCCCCATCATCTCGCCCCGGTTCTCGAAGACCTGCACGTGGTTGATCCAGGGCCGGGCGCCGAGGTCCTGATACTGCTCCGTCCAGACGTCCACCACCGCGCGGATTTCGGCCAGGGTCATGCGCGCCAGGGTGAGGTCGTGGCGCGGCGAGAAACACACCACGCGGCAGACGCCCGGCTCGCCCTCGGCCCGCAGCAGCCCATCCTCGAACGGCTCGGACGGCGTGTCCGGTTTCAGCGCCGCGAAGTCGTTCTCAAAAACGAAGGTGCTGGAGTAGTCCGGGTTGCGGCGCCCGCCCGCCCGGCGATTGCCGGGACACAGATAGCAGCCGGGGTCGTATTGCGCCGGGGCCGGCGCCGGGCGGCGCTCCAACTGTCCCTGCCAGGGCCGCTCCGTGCGGTGGGGCGACACTAGAACCCATTCCCGAGTCAGGATGTTCAGTCTGCGGTGAGGGTGACGTTTCCAATCGAGCATCACTATCTGTTGTAACCGCCGCGCGCGGTCCGGCGCTCAGCGCGCCAGCACGGCTTTCCCGGGATTGACCACCACCCGGAGCGGCGGCTCGCGCACCGCGACCACGGTGCTCGCGGGTTCGTCGAACGTGCGCACCCAGCGGATCAGCGGCTTACTCTTGCGGAACTGGATTTCCACCGGGACGTCGGCGCTGAAATCGTCACCCACATGATCCTGCTCCAGCGTCAGCGTCAGGCGCAGGGCGGGCGCCTTTCCCCGCAGGGAGTGCCTGACTCGCAGCGCGGGAATCCCTGTCCCGTAGACCCAGTGGTCGAAGAAATTCTCCAGTTCCGGATCGGCCGAGCCGGCGGGAAGGAATTCCGAGGCGAGCGCGCGGAACTGCTCGGTGTCGATGCTCTGAAAACGGTACCGCCGGGCGAGTTCTCCCAGCATCTTCAGGAAGGCCTCGTCGCCCATCCTGCGCCGCAGCATATGTAGAATCCAGGATCCCTTCTCGTAGACGATGGCCTGATACGCCCGGGGGAACTGCGAGGAACTGAGCCTTGCGCCCCACACCACCGGTCCCGCCGATTCGAGCGTCCTCCCTTCGCCGTCGGTGACCAGCAGGTTCTTGCGGTACTCCTCGAGCACGGCGTCGAGCGCCCTGGCGCCCATTTTCTTTTCGAGATAGAGCAACGCGGAGTAGTTGGCAAGCGCCTCCATCAGCCAGTCGTGCTGGTAGCCAGCCGAGGCGACGGTGTTTCCCCACCACTGGTGCGCGGTCTCGTGGGCGTGCAGGATTTCGTCGTAGAACAACTGCTGAAAGCGGTCGCGCGTGCCGGCCGGGCGTTCCCGGGGTGCCAGGTAGGACATGGTCGACAGATACACCAGCCCCGGGAACCCCTGCCCGAACGTGCCTGGAATGGGCGACACGGTCAAGGTCTTCAGGGGCGGGGGGCCGAAGTGGCCGGCCATGAACTCGAAGGCGGCGGCGATGTCGGCGGCCATGACGCGCAGGCGCGCGGCCGGGTCCGGGCGCGGCGGCTCCACCGGGACGGCGATCACTTCGCCCGGGCGCCGCTGGCTCCGGCCCCAGGTCGTGCCGGGCGGCGGCAGCACCAGCAGTTCCCTCATCCTGGGCTGGAGCGCGGTTTCCACCTCGCGGTTGGCGTACACCTCCACCCGGTAGCCCCCTCTCTCGGCTGCGGCCCGCTGGTAGTCGCCCAGGTTGAAACCAGCCAGCCGGATGGGGGAGCCGACGACGCGCCGCGTGATCCGCCAGTCGCCCTCGGTCCGGTCCTCGGCCGCTTCTCCGGTGGAAACCAGGTTCAGGTTCTTCGGGTGGCGGAACGTGAGTTCATAATCGGCAAACTGCAACCCGCGCTGCGGATACCAGGTGCCGCGGGCGCCGACGAAGAAGACCCGGTTGCCGGCCGACTGGATCACCTCTCCCTCGTGACGGAACTCGATCGGGTAGGTGCGGCCGCTTTCGAGCGGCCGCGGCGGGAGCACCAGGAAGGCCTCGTTCTCCCCGCCCCGGATCAGGTTGGCGCGCATCGACTCGCGCTGGAAGACTTCGGCCGGCTCGCCGTCGAGCAGCACCTCGGTAACGCGCATGCGGCGCGCAATGTCGAACGGAACCGGCTGGCTTCCGCCGGTCTTCACCGTGAGCGCCGCGCGCGTCACAGCCCGCAACAGCAAGTTCGGTTCGATGGTGGCCTCGATCCGGATGCCGTCCAGGAGCGCATCCTCGCCGGGCGGCTTCCTGGCCCCGTTGCGGAAGGATCGGGCCTCGAACAGAGTCCAGTGGTCGAAAAAGGTCCGGTTGTCCCGCGTGACGACCTGTCCGGCGGCGATCTGCTGGCGGCTGCGCGGATCGAACACCACGTCGAAGTTGCCCAGACGCCGCCCGCCCAGCGCCGCGTAGAAGAAGCCCAGCCCGGCGCGGTCCGGCGAAAGCAGGTCTTGCACCAGCCGCACCTCGAAGCTCGTCAGGAAGTTCCGCAGCACCGGGTCCCAGCGGGCGGCCAGCACGAGGCCCATCTCCGCGCTCTGGCGCGAGCCGGGCGATTCGCGGATCGCGGCCGCAAGTTGCGCCGCCGTCTCGTCGGTGAAGATCATCACCGCCGACTGGAAGCGCTCGTTGAGGTTGGGCGAGCGCGTGAAGGCCGCCAGCGACATCCGCTCGCCGCGGTTGGGTGGCATCAGCAACACTTCCGCCTCGCCGCCTTCGACGTCGGCCGAGAACACCGCGCCGGGGATCATGCCGCCCACCGGCCGGGCGAAGATCAGGTGCCCGTCGGTGAGGTAGATCGAAAGCTCTTCGCGGGAGAAGCTGATGTCGCGGACGCGGTAGCACTCGGCCGCGTCCAGCCCCGTCTCGCGCAGCAGCCGGGCCAGATCCGCCGCGCGTGTGCCGGGTTCGCTGCCCTGAAGCGCCGGACAGAAAGCCGAAAGCGCCAGCAAAACGAACGCCCTCACACTTTCAGTCTAGCGGAGGGAGGCGCGTGCGGGGCCGGCAGCAAGCCGGACTGGCAGCCGCCGGGTGCGCGGCGACTGGGCGCCCGGTGCGGCCGTCAGCGCCAGAACTGGAACCAGCGGCGGGCTGCGGAGTCCGGCTCGGGCTCGGATTCGCGGGGAGGCAGCGGAGCGCCCTCAAGCACCGCCGCGGGATTCAGGATGCACAGACGGTCGGCCCGGGCCTGGCCGTAGCGCCGGCTCACCAGTTCGTGCGCCTGGTCCAGGCGCGGCGGACGATGCTCGCAATCGTGGGCGTCGCTGGCCAGAAAATGCACCAGGTCCCGCTTCATCAGCAACTCGGCGAAATCCTTCGCGCGGCTGCCGAAATCACCGAGCAGCGACTGTCCGGTCACCTGAAGCAGGTAGCCGCGTTCCACCCATGCGGCGAGCGTATCCGGGCGCTGCTGGAGCAGCGGGTTGCGCTCCGGATGGGTGATGACCGGCGTCATGCCGGCCTCCAGCAGGCGGTCCAGGATCCGCTCCGAGGTATTGAAGATCACCAGGTCGGAGAACTCCACCAACAGGTAGGATTTGTGCGCGATGGTGTAGCGCGCCGGATTGGCAAGCGCATCCTCGATGTTGTCGTACTGGAGGTGGAAGTCGCAGCCGAAGTGAATGCGCGGCTTGCCGCCTGTGGCCTCGTTCAACTCCTGGATCTGCCGCTCCACCTCTTCGAACTGGAACCGGTAATGGGAGTCCGCGTGCGGGCTGGCAACGAGGTCGGTGGTGCCGGATTCCGCCGCGATTTCGAGCATCGCCAGGCTGGTCTCGCGGTCCGGCGAGCCGTCGTCCAAAGCATAAAGAACGTGGCTGTGGATGTCAACCATGAGGGAATCGTCCGCGTGGCGTCGCGCGCTGGCGCGGGCGGCTTCGGACCGCTGAACTCAAATGAACAATTCGTCGTCGTGGGTGGCCTGGGCGACGGTGGGCCTTCCGCCGCGCAGGAACGTGGACACCGCCGCGCGCACGCCGGCCGCCATGCCGTTTACCTCGCGCAGCGGCCGGAGCACGCCGTTCTGGAGCAGCATCACGGTCTCGTGCACGCGGCCGATGGTGTCGTCCAGGATCAGCTCCACGCGGTCCAACTGGATCTTGGCGCGGGTGGTGGCGTCCGCCATCACGTCGTTCACGCGCGCCAGTTGGACCTTGGTTTGGTCCAGCACGGCGTTGGTTTTGGCGCTGATCTCGGCCACTTGCTGGCGGCTCTGCTCCACCGTCTTCTGGGTCGTTTCCACCAGCGTCTCAAGCTTGGGAACCAGCGTGTTCACTTGCGCGCCGATGGACTTCGCGACCCGGTACAAGGCGAACAAAATCAGCAATTGCAGGACGATGGCGACGGCGGACACCACCACCGCCGCCGTCATGACCGTTGCAAGTTGTTCCATGTTCCCGGCCGGCGCGTTCTACGCGTTTGCTTCAGGCGCGCTCTCCGGCTTCGGGCCGACGGCCTCGCGGTAGGCCTGCTTTCCAGCCTCGACGGCCGAAGTCCAGCGGTCCTTCTGGCGCTCGATCACGCTCCGTCCCCGGTCGATGACTTCGCTTGCCGACTCGCGCAGTTCTTCCGCCCGGCGCTTCAGATAGTCCTGGCCTTCGCCGGCCTTGTCCTTGATGAGATGTCTGGTTTCCTGGCCCGACTTGGGCGCGAACAGGATTCCGATGGCCACTCCAAGCCCGAGACCAAGGAAGAAGAACGACAACTTGTTGCTATCCTCCATGAGAACTCCTTTCCTGGGATCCGTCTCGTTACTGCTCCTGGACTACAGGATAGCAGCATCGGGCACCGTTCGCGCCGCCGGATCTGCTAATCTTTCCTGGGAGTAACGGCGGATGAAGGAGCGGCGGCCGAAGAAACTCGACGCGCAGGGGTTGCTCGACTACGCCCTGCGCACGCTGGCTGCCCGCGCGCAGTCGGCCGGGGAGCTGCGCGAGAAGCTGAGGCGGCGGGCGGAGTCCCAGGACGACATCCCCGCGGTCCTCGCGCGGCTCAAGGAGTACGGCTACCTCGACGACCGCCAGTTTGCTGGCGCCTACGCCGCCGCGCGCCGCGAGAACCAGGGTTTCGGCAAGCAGCGCGTGCTCAGCGACCTGCGCCGGCGGCGGGTGGCCCCTTCCCTGGCCGGGAGGATGGTGGAACAGGCTTACCGGGACGCCGACGAGACGGAAATGGCGGAAGCCTATCTGGCCCGGCGCTACCGCGGCGTGGCGCTCAAGGAGTATCTCAGCGAGCCGAAGCACCTGGCCTCGGCCTTCCGCCGGCTGCGGTCGGCGGGCTTCGGTTCGGAAACGGTGATCCGCGTGCTCAAACGCCACAGCGCGGCGGACGAGACGCTCGACGCCCTCGGCGGAGAGGCCGGCGAACCAGGCGAACTGCCCGAGTAAAACCACGGGCGGCCGCTTTATGCCAGACTCGTTAGGAGGGTGGCTTCGACCGTGAAATCCCAACTCTCCGCTGTCTTTCTCTGGGCTGGCGATGTCGCTTTTTTCGGCTTTCGTGTCTTTCGCGACGCGCTACGTTCCCCGCGCGAGGGCGCCGAAATTGTGCGGCAGGTCTTCGAATTGGGCTGGCGGTCCCTGCCGCTGATCGCCGCCGCCGGGTTCGCCGTTGGCGCCGTGATGTCGATGCACACACGCGCGTCGCTGGAGCGCTTTGGCGCCGAGGCGCTGATCCCGGCCGGACTGGCGCTGGCGCTGTTCAAGGAAACCGGACCGCTGGTCACCGGGCTGCTCTTTGCCGGGCGCGTCGGGGCGGGAATCGGCGCCGAACTGGGCGCCATGCGGGTCACCGAGCAGATCGACGCGCTCGAGAGCCTGGCGGTTGATTCGTTCAAATTCCTGGTGGTCACGCGCGTGGCGGCCTGCGTGCTGGTGCTGCCGCTGCTCACCACCATTATGAATTTCACCGGAATCGTGGGCGGCTTTGTGGCCGAAACCGCCGTCAGCGGGATGTCGTTCCCACTCTACTGGGACCGTGCCTGGTCGCTCGTGAACTTCGTGGACTACGTGCCGGCGACGCTCAAAACCTGCGTTTTCGGCTTCATCATCGGCCTGGTGGCCTGCTACCTGGGCTACAACACCAAGGGGGGCACGGCAGGCGTCGGCCAGGCCTCGACGCGCAGCGTGGTGCTCACGTCGATCCTTCTGATCGTCAGCAACGTCGTTCTGGTGAAGGCGATCTTTTTCCTGTTCCCCGCCGCCAAGTGAGGCGCCATGACAGCCGCCATCCGTTTCGACCGCGTTTCGAAATCCTTCGGCAGCCTCAAGGTCCTCGACCAGGTGAGCTTCGAAGTGCCTCGCGGGCACACCTTCTGCGTGCTGGGCCGCAGCGGCACCGGCAAGAGCGT